>DATICC010000466.1:0-4357 GCA_035457045.1 Woeseiaceae bacterium
AGGGTCTGGATGTGCACTGGATCGATGCCCGCAAGCTGCTGAGCTGTGACCACCGGATGCAGCGTTCCCCGACGCAGCGGTACCTGTCGGCAACCTGCGAATACGACGCGGATCCGGACCTGCAACGCCGCCTGCACGACGCCGCCGACGTCATCCTGACGCAGGGCTTCATCGCACGTGACGAGGCTGGGGATACCATCCTGCTCGGAAGGGAAGGGTCGGATACGTCCGCTGCGTATCTCGCCGCCAAACTCCAGGCGCGACGGCTGGAGATCTGGAAGGACGTGCCTGGCATGTTCTCCGCCGATCCCAAACTGCTGCCATCGGCGAGGCTCCTCGTCGATCTGCATTATGACGAGGCCAGGGAGCTGGCATCAACGGGCAGCAGCGTGTTGCATCCGCGCTGCCTGTCACCGCTTAGCCGCTATGGTATTCCGCTGTTCATCCGCTGCCTGAATGCGCCCGCCATTGACGGAACCGTCGTGTCGGCGGCGCCGAGGGACTCCTTGCCCCAGGTCAAGGGAATATCCGCACGCAAGGGCGTCAACCTGATCTCGATGGATGGCATGGCAATGTGGCACGAGGTCGGATTCCTTGCGGATGTATTCGCCATGTTTGCGCGCCACGGCGTATCCGTCGACCTTGTCTCGACGTCGGAATCCAACGTCACGGTATCCGTAGATACGATCGACGGGATGTTTCCGCAGCGGGTGAGGGATGCCCTCATTTCCGATCTGCAGAAGCTATGCCGCGTTCGGTTGATAGCCGATTGTGCAGTGGTCAGTCTCGTGGGCCGCCGTATGCGCAGCAATCTGGCGCGCGTGTCGCAGGCGCTCGCCGTTTTCGAGGAAGAGAAAATTCACCTGGTCACCCAGGGCGCGAGCGATCTCAATTTCAGTTTCGTCATCGACGAGGATCAGGTACCGAAACTCATCGCCAAACTGCACGCCAGCATGATCAAGGGGTCCCGCGCCGAACATGTTTTCGGTCCAAGCTGGGAGCAGCTATTCCTGGAGGAGCCCGGGAAACCGCAACTTGCGAGACCATGGTGGGAAGCGCGACGCGAGGAACTGTTGCAGATTGCTGAACAGCAACATAATGCCTATGTTTACGACGGGAACGGCATCGTCGCTGCGGCCCGGAACGTATCGAAACTCGAGTCCGTGAGCCGTGTATTGTACGCCGTCAAGGCAAACTTCAATCCGACCGTGCTGAACCTGCTGGCGGGGGCCGGTGTCGACTTCGATTGCGTGTCGCCAGGCGAAGTCCGGCACCTGTTCAAAGCCGTGCCGGGACTCGATCGCACGCGGATTCTCTATACACCGAATTTTGCGCCCCGCGAGGAGTATGCATGGGCGGTTGCGGAGGGGCTGCAACTGACACTGGACAGCCTCTATCCCCTGCAGGCATGGCCCGAGCTGTTCGACGGCAGCGAAGTTCTCATACGATTCGATCCCGGCAAGGGCCAGGGACACCATGATCACGTCAGAACGGCCGGCATCTACTCGAAGTTCGGTGTGCCCCTGTTCGAAGTCGATGAGCTGTCCGGACTGCTGAAACGTGCGAATGCGACGGTCATCGGCGTACACGCACACAGCGGCAGTGGAATACACGATCCTCATAACTGGATCTCGATTGCAGAGAAACTTGCAAGCGTGGCGCAACGCTTTCCGCGTGTTCGTGTTCTGGATCTCGGTGGCGGGATGGGCGTGCCAGACCGGACCGGTGAGCCTTCGTTCGACCTGGAGACCCTGGACATGTACTTGCGTGCTTTCAGCAAACGCCACCCGCAATACGAGTTGTGGATCGAGCCAGGACGCTATCTCGTGTCACAGGCGGGCGTGCTCATCAGCCGGGTCACACAGACGAAGGGCAAAGGTGAAATGCGTTACATCGGGATCGGTACGGGTATGAATTCGTTGATACGTCCTGCGCTGTACGGTGCGTATCACGAGATTGTCAACCTGACCCGACTCGGTGAGCCGGCGTCGGAAACGGCGACCATCGTAGGTCCTATCTGCGAGTCCGGCGACAAGCTCGGCACCGATCGCGTACTTCCCCGTACGGTCGAAAACGACGTACTGCTGATCGCGAATGCCGGAGCCTACGGATACGTTATGAGCTCGCGCTATAACCTCAGGGACCCGGCCTCCGAATTCGTCATCTGAAGGTCTGCTTCACCGCTTCACCCGCGGTGTCGCCGCTCGAGGCAGTCGGCCACATCGGCCAACGACAAGCCGAGCACGGCGAGCAGCACCTGGAAATGAAACATCAGATCAGCCGCCTCGCTGATCTGTTCCTGTCGCGTACCCGCAGCGGCGGCAAGCGCCAACTCGACAGCTTCTTCGCCGACTTTCTGGGCGACCCGTCGTGTACCGGAGGCAACCAGTTGCCGGGTGTAGCTTCCTGCGGGTTGAGTCCCGATGCGGTCCCGAATGATGGTTTCGAGCTCGCTGAGGTAGTCCAGGTTCTTTGTACTCATGGGTATTTCCAGTCGCGAGAGGTGTCAGTAGCGCACGTGCACGCCCGCGCCATGCAGGTATTTCTTCAGCTCGTTGATATGAATGCTTCCGTCGTGAAAGACGCTGGCCGCGAGCGCGCCGTCAACGGAAGCCGCACGAAACACATTCGCGAAATGTTCGGCTGTGCCGGCACCGCCGGATGCGATGAGCGGGACGGTACAAAGGCGCCGGATCATCGCGAGTTGGGCTGTATCGTAGCCATCCCTCACGCCATCACGATTCATGCAGTTCAATACGATCTCGCCGGCGCCCAGCTCCTGCGCACGGCGCACCCAGTGCCGGGTTTGCCACCCGGACTCGCCGGACTTTCGCGAATCGCCGGTGTACCGGTATACGAGGAAATTACCATTCTTCTCCAAGCTGTCGACGCCGACGACTACGCACTGCGAACCAAAGCGGTGTGCGAGCCGGGTGATCAGGTCCGGCGATTCCAGTGCCGGCGAGTTGATCGATATCTTGTCGGCGCCGCGATTGAGTACCGACTCGGCGTCTGCAATGCTACGAATTCCACCGGCCACGCAGAACGGAATATCCAGCATTGCAGCGACGTCGGACACCCAGTGACGATCCACGGTCCGGCCGTCCGGGCTCGCGGTGATGTCGTAGAAGACCAGTTCATCTGCGCCTTCGCGAACGTAACGCTCCGCGAGCTCCAGTATGTCGCCTGCGACGCGATGATCGCGAAAGCGGATGCCCTTGACGACCTTGCCGTCACGCACATCGAGGCAGGGAATTATGCGACGCGCAGCAATTTTTTTATCTCCTGCTTGCGTATGCAGCCATCGAGGAGCGCGCGCCCGGTGATGGCGGCGTGAATTCCGGCTTCACGCAGCGCGACCAGGTCCGCGGCATGCCGGACTCCGCCGGATGCCTGCAAGATCAGCCCGGGGTAGCGGCAAAGGATTTGGCGATACAGCTCCAGGTTCGGACCGGTCATGGTGCCGTCGCGGCCTATATCCGTGCACAACACCCGGGCCAGTCCGCAGCCAAGGTACCCATCCAGGCACTGCCATAACGTGATTCCGGAGGCCCTGGTCCAGCCTTGCGTGGCCAGCTGGGGCTGGCCATCCGCTGTCAGCCGCACGTCGAGGGCCAGGACGATGCGATCTGGCCCGACCTCTTTGATCCATGACCGGACCCGGTCCGGGTCGTCTATCGCGACACTGCCGAGGACGCAGCGTTCAACCCCGCGGTTCAGCCAGTCGCGGAGTGTCGCCGCATCGCGAATTCCGCCACCCAGCTGTACGGCCAGCCCGGTGGCGGATACCAAGTCGCGGACGATAGCGGCGTTGTCCTGGTTTCCGGATCTCGCGCCATCCAGGTCGACCACGTGCAGGGAGGTGAATCCCAGTTCCCGCAAGCCTGCGGCTATCTGTAAGGGCTTGTCGCCGTAGACCGTCTCCCTTGCGTAGTCGCCCTGCAGGAGCCTCACGCAGCGCCCCTGTCGCAGATCGATTGCGGGAATGATCTGCACAATCAAAGACTCAGGAAATTGCGCAGGAATACGGAGCCCGCCGCAGAAGAGCGCTCCGGATGAAACTGCGCGGCGTAGAAGTTGGCGTGTGCCAGCACCGCTGTGATCTCCGTGTCATGCATGGCCGTAGCGATCGTGAAGTCAGCGGGAGGCAGCGCATAGCTGTGTACGAAATAGAAGTATGTGCCGCTTGCGATGCCGTTCAGGAGAGCGTGCGATGACGGGAAGCGCACCGGGCTCCAGCCCATGTGCGGTACGGGATTATGCGGCGTCCCGTTCATCCTGCGTGCCGACACCGGCAACACTCCGAGGCAGGCCGCAGCTCCCTCTGCAGACGACTCGGCCAGCAGCTGCATGCCAA
>DATICC010000467.1:0-2815 GCA_035457045.1 Woeseiaceae bacterium
GGGATTCACGACAGGTCGAAGGTTCGCGTCGCCTGCAATGCAGGCTCCTGCAGGGGCATCGTACCGGGGCAAATACTTATTGCGAATCATTCTCATTTACTTTAGCATTTGGACTCCTGAACCCGACACGGCAAGACCGGAGGCCGCCCGTATGCAATTCGCCCGCTCGCTCAATGGATTGTTGAGCGCATCAGCCCTACTAACCGCGGCCCTGTCACCGGCAGTGGCCGAGGACAGCGACCCGATCGACAACGTCACCATCATCGGCCACCAGCGGGATGTCGCGGACGTGCCGGGCTCTGCCCATGTCATCAGCAATGAAGAGCTGCAGCTGTTCCTGCAGAGCGACGTGATGCGCGTGCTGCGCACCGTGCCCGGTGTGTACGTGCAGGAGGAAGAAGGATTCGGGCTGCGGCCGAACATCGGCATACGTGGCTCCGGGCTGGATCGCAGTGCGCGCATTGCGGTGCTGGAAGACGGCGTGCTGATTTCGCCGGCGCCCTACTCGGCGCCCGCCGCCTATTATTTCCCGACGCAGCGCCGCATGTACTCGCTCGAGGTGCTGAAGGGCCCATCGTCGATTGCGGTCGGTCCGCGTACCACCGGCGGGGCAATCAACCTGATATCCACGCCCATTCCCGAGACGACCGGCGGGCGGGTCGACGTGCGTCTCGGCCAGCACGACACGCTGGATGCGCTCGTGAACTTCGGCATGCGTGGCGAGCGCTTCTCCTGGCTCATCGAAACGGTGCAGGCAACGAGTGACGGCTTCAAGACCATCGACGGACCGTCCGGGCTCGACACGGGCTCGACCGGCTTCGAGATCCAGGACTACCTGCTGAAAATGCAGTTCGACAGTGCCCCGGATGCGGCCGTTTACCAGAGCCTGCGCCTGAAAGCCGGCTATACCGACCAGCAATCCGACGAAACCTACCTGGGCCTCAGCGACGAGGACTTCGCCGCCGATCCCAATCGCCGCTATGCCGCGAGCGCCGGAGACCTGTTCGATGGCAAGCACAGGATGCTGCAGTTGTCCTACGTCATCGACAGCGACAGCAACTGGCAGGCGGAGGTCACCGCCTATCGCAACGACTTCGAAAGGGACTGGTTCAAGGTGGAATCGGTGGCCGGCGTCGGCATCAGCGCGGTGCTCGCCGACCCGGTGACGCATGCGACGCCGTTGAGTTACCTCACCGGCACGACCAGCCCGGACGATGCCATCGTCAAGCGGCACAACAATCGCGAGTACTACTCGGAAGGCCTGCAGGGCGACATCACCTGGGATCTGCTTTTCGGCAATACGCAGATGTCACTTACGACCGGGTTCCGCGTGCACGATGACGAGGAGGACCGCTTCCAGCACGACGACCGGTTCCGCATGCAGGACCTGCTGCTGGTCCAGACCTCGGCAGGCGCGCCGGGGTCGCAGACCAATCGCGTCGGCAGCGCGGAGGCGCGTTCGCTCTTCATCGACACGGAGATTCGCAGCGGCCGCTGGATCTTCACGCCAGGCCTCCGCTACGAGAATATCGATCTGACGCGTACCGATTACTCCACGGCAGACCCGGATCGCGTGCTCGGTCCGACCAACGTGATCGAGAGTTCGGTCTCGGCGCTCATCCCCGGCATCGGCGCGCTGTACCGGCTGAACGACCAATGGCGCCTGCTGGCGGGCGTCACCGAAGGTTTCAATCCGCCGGCGCCCGGCAGCAGCGCGGGCGAGGAAAGCAGCCTGAACTTCGAGGCCGGGACGCGCTTCGAGAACGAGACGCTGAACTTCGAGGGCATCTATTTCCTGAACGATTACGACAACCTGGTCGGCACGGTGACCGCATCCACCGGTGGTGGCGGCGAGATCGGCGACCAGTACGACGGCGGCGAAGTGACGGTGCAAGGTCTCGAGCTCGGCGTGAGCTCAGGCTGGAGCAATCTCGGTGCCGCGGGTCTAAGCGTTCCGCTGAGCTTCAATTACACCTGGACGGCCGAGGCGGAATTCCACAATGCCTTTGCCAGCGACTTCGAGCCCTGGGGCGATGTGCAGGTCGGCGACGAACTGCCCTACATACCGGAGCACCAGTTCCGCGCCATGGCGGGTCTCGAATCCGAGGTGTGGGCGGTGAACATCGCCGCGAGTTACGTCGGCGAGATGCGCGCGACCGCGGGCCAGGGAACGATTCCGGCGAACGACCTGATCGAGTCTCACGTGGTGTGGGACCTGATGGGCAACTGGCGCATGACGGAAGCGTTCAGCAGTTACATCAAGGTCGACAACCTGTTCGACGAGGTCTACGTCGCTGCCCGCCGTCCGGCCGGCCTGCGCCCGGGCCTCGAACGCACGGCCTACGTCGGCGTGACCTTCGGCTTCTGATCGACTGTAGGAGCCCGCATCGCGGGCGACAGCGGCATCAAATGCCGACGCGATTCCCGTCATCGCGTCGCGCGCACTGCGCGCTTCTACGTTCTGTCCACCGCCCCGTGTAGGAGCCCGCATCGCGGGCGACGCGGAGCGTCAAACCGGCACGATTCCGGTCATTGCGTCGCCCGCTGCTCGGGACAACAGCTTATGTAGTAAAACTTATTGACAATCATTCGCATTTGCGTTTAAATGCCCTCGAGCTAGCTAAGTAGTTGATTCTATGTACGTCTGCATCTGCAAAGCCATTACTGACAAGCAAATCCGCCGCGCGGCAGCCAACGGCGTCGACAACGTATATGAGCTCCGCGAGGTGCTTGGTGTTGCAGCCGGATGCGGCAGTTGCGCCTCGATGGCCCAGTCGATCCTGGACGAATGCAACAAAGGCTACTCCCAGCCGTC
>DATICC010000468.1:0-7112 GCA_035457045.1 Woeseiaceae bacterium
GTCTTTAATCAACTATTTAGTTAACGATACTTTTAACTTTTATGGACTCCCGGAGTCAATTGCTTTTGGGCGCAAGCCTCAGCAGCCTGCCGCCTTTGCCGTCCTCGAGCAGCCAGATCGAACCGTCCGGGCCCTGCTCGATTTCGCGAATTCGTTTGCCCATGGAGTAGCGTTCCACTTCTCGCGCCAGATCGCCGTCGAACTCGATACGTACCAGCGATTGCGATACCAGTCCGCCGATGAAACCGTTGCCCTTCCAGCCGGGGAACAGATCGCCGGAGTAGATGATGAACCCTGCCGGTGCGATGGAAGGAACCCAGTAAGCTTTCGGTGCAGCGAACTCCGGGCGGGTATCGTGGTCGGGAATCACCCTGCCGTCGTAGTGGTCGCCGTTGGAAACGATCGGGTAGCCGTAGTTTTCGCCGCGCACGACCAGGTTCAATTCATCGCCGTGCTGCGGACCCATCTCGTGGTTCCACAAGCGGCCGCCAGCGTCGAACGCCAGTCCGAGCGGATTGCGGTGGCCGAGCGTCCAGATCTGCGCGGTGACGCCGCCCCGGCCTGCAAACGGATTGTCGGAGGGTACTGTTCCGTCGTCGTTCAACCGGAGGATTTTGCCGAGGTTCGCCTGCATATCCTGTGCCGGGTCGAACTTCTGCCGTTCACCGGAAGATATGAACAGGTACCCATCGGCCGAGAACGCGATGCGGTGACCGTAATGCCCCCGCCCCGTGACCTTCGGTGCTTGTCGCCAGATAACCTCGAGATCCTCGAGCCGTCCAGCGGCAGCATCCAGATGCAGCCTGGCGCGCACCACAGCGGCACCGGCAAGGCCGCCCTCACCTGCTTCTGCGTAACTGATGTACACCAGCTTGTTGCCCGCGAAGTCGGGATGCAGCACGACATCGCCAAGGCCACCTTGCCCGCCGTAAACCAATTCCGGGAAAGCGTCGTTCACGACGCTGCTGCTGCCGTCCTGCGACACCAGCAGCAAGCGGCCGGGTTTTTCCGTGATCAGCAGGCGTCCGTCCGGCAGGAACGTCATCGCCCAGGGCTCGTCGAAGCCGGCGACCGGCGTCGCGTCGAACGGCCACGACTCCGGATCCGCCGATGCACAGGCGGCCAGGGCAGTGCTGAGCAGGAAGAGCAGGATGCGGCTCACGATGACCTCCTGGTAACAATCAGTGACGGATCTCGAATATGGACTCGACTTCGACGGCCGCGTTCAACGGCAGGGAATTGGTGCCGAGCGCAGCCCTGGCCGCAAGGCCTGAATCGCCGAACACCTCGCGCAGCAGCTCGGACACGCCGTTGATGACCGCCGGCTGTGCGGTGAAATCGGCGCTGCAATTGACGAAGCCGCGAATCTGCAGCGCCTGTACGACGCGATCGAGGTCGCCGTCGCATGCATTCCTGAGCTGCGCGAGTATTCGCAAACCTACCAGCCTGGCCGCGGCGTAGCCCTGTTCGACGGTCAGCTCGGCGCCTACCTTGCCGACCGTCGGAATACCCGCATCCGCCGGCGGAATTTGCCCGGCAATGAATACCAGCTGGCCCGTTCTGCGAAACGGGACGTAAACGGCAGCCGGTCCCGGCGCCTCCGGCAGAACGATGCCGAGTTCCCGCAGCCTCGCCTCGGCCGAGTGCGTGGCGGCTCGCGAGGGCCTGGCAAAGTTGAATGCGGCGCTGATTGCGGCGACGGTACCAACGAAGTGTCTTCGGTTCATGGCAGGGCTCGCTGTTGGCAGATTCAGTGTTGTACGCGCCGTTGCAGGCGGCGCAGGGCAAGCAGCACCATAGCCTGCGCAAGCAAGATCGGCAACGCAATCCAGGCCACCGGCAGGTGGCCCGCGAGCAGGAATCCGCCGAATGCGATCGCGCCGTTGGTCAGCGCGTAAGGCAACTGGGTGCGGAAATGCTCGAGCGTGGTGGTGCCCGCGCCGGTTGCCGAGAGTATGGTCGTCTCGGACACCGGCGATGAGTGATCGCCGAACAACCCGCCGGACAATACCGCGCCGACGACCACCGGCATCGGCGCCGCGGTGGCGATCGCCGCGGGCACCGCCAGCGGAATCATGATGATGATTGTTCCCCACGACGATCCGGTGGCAAACGAGATGACCGCCGCCAGGACAAAAGTGATGGCCGGGAGCAGCGATCCCGGCAAGCCACCGCGCGCAAGTTCGGCGACATAGGTGCCGGTCCCGAGGCCTTCACTGACCGCACCGAGTGCCCATGCGAGAACCAGCGTGGCAGCAATCGGCATCATCCCGCTTACACCGTTGATGTACTGGCTCATGCTCTGTGACAGATCCTGCACGCGCATCAGCAGCGTCAGCAGCACCAGCATTACGGCGGCGAGGAAGTAGGCGGCGGAAAGCCCGGCGCGAAAGTCACTGCCTGCAACCTGGCTGAACGGGAAACCGTGTGCAGCGAGCGTGGCAAAGAGGACCACGAAAAGAACCAGCAGCGGCAGCCAGACCAGCACCGGTTTCGCCTGGCTGCCGGTTTCGATCTGCACGGGCACCGCGGCCGGCGCACGGGTGATGTCGCTCTCCACCGCCCGCATCGGACCGTAGTCGAATTTCAACATCGCCAGCAACGGTACAATCGCAATGGCGAGCCAGGCATAGAACTGAAAAGGAATCGCCTCGATGAACGCATCCCACTCGCTTTGATCGATGTCGTTTGCAGTGAATGCGTCAGCGAGGACGCTCATGATGAAGACGCCCCAACCGATGAAAGGAATCAGGATGCACACGGGTGAGGATGTCGAATCGAGTATGAACGCAAGTTTCTGGCGCGACACCCGCAACCGGTCCATCAGGGACTGGAATACCGGTCCGACGATCAGCGGTGTGCCAAGGTCAGAGAAAAAAATCATGATGCCACCGCACCACGCCGCGATCTGCGCACGAATCGGGCCCTTGACCCAGCGTATGGCACTGCGCGCAAACGCCATACCGCCCCCCGAGGTCTCGATAAGCTTGACGAAACCGCCGATGAACGCGAGGAGCACCAGTATGCTGGCGTTGTAGCTATCGGCCACTTCGGGGACCAGCCAGCCGCTGACCAGCTCCGGAAAGAACTGCAACAACGATGCATCGCTGAGCATCGCGGCACCGGTCAGCACGCCGGCAAAGAGCCCCGCCAGGACGTTACGCGCTGCAAGTGCGATCGCTAGAGTCACAGCGACCGGGGCCAGCGAGTACATTCCGGGTTCGACCATGCCCGGACTATACACCGGCCGAAGTTCGTCACGGCTGGCACTCGCCGGTTGACTTGATAAGATGCAGCGTCCACCAAAAGGTGGAATCGGCGGCAGTCGCAATGGAGACACCCTTCGTGTATCAAGACAGAATCCGGCATTTCATCGCAGCAGTCGTTGCCACGCTGCTCGTCCTGGGATCGATACATGCCGGCGCAGCAGGCCGCGTTGCGGTACGTGGATACAATGGTGTGGTTGCGTCGTCGTCAACCATTGCATCCGAAGTGGGCATCGAAGTCCTGCGCGACGGCGGTAACGCCGTCGATGCCGCGATTGCCACGGCATTCGCGCTCGCCGTGACCTGGCCTACGGCCGGCAACATCGGTGGCGGTGGCTTTCTCGTCTATTACGGCGCCGACGGTTTCGCGACGACGTTCGACTTTCGCGAGAAAGCGCCGCTGGCGGCAACCGCCGACATGTACCTGGACGCGGACGGCAATGTGAAGGACAACTCGAATCACGAAGGCATCCTCGCCGTGGGCGTGCCCGGCACCGTGGCCGGCCTGCAGCTGGCGCATCAGCGACTGGGATCTCGAAAATGGAAGGAACTCGTCGAACCGGCGATTCGCCTCGCAAGCGACGGCATCCCGATCAGCTGGAAACTGCACGACGATTTCAAACGCAGCAAAGCCCGCTTCGATCGCTACCCCAGCTCCGCAAAGGTGTTCTCGAAGCGCGACGGGTCGCTCTATGAACCGGGCGATACCTGGGTGCAGAAGGATCTCGCCGCCACGCTGCGACGTATTCAGAAAGACGGCCGGGACGGATTTTACAAAGGCAGGACGGCGCAACTGATCGCCGACTTCATGGCCGCCAACGGCGGCATCATCACGCTCGAGGACCTGCAGGCATACGAGGCCGTAGAACGTGCGCCGGTCCGCGGCAGCTATCGCGGTTACGAAATCGTCAGCATGCCGCCGCCGAGTTCAGGGGGGGTCGTGCTGGTCGAGATGTTGAACATACTCGAGGGTTTCGACCTCAAAGCCATGGGCCACAACTCGGCCGCGTACCTGCACGTGCTGACGGAAACCATGCGGCGCGCGTATGCGGATCGCGCAAACCATCTTGGTGATCCCGACTTCAACGAAGACATGCCGCTCGAACGCCTGATGTCGAAGGAGTATGCCGAAGTGCTGCGCAGATCGATCAGCATGACCGGGAAATCGCCTAGTGATCCTGCCAGGTTTGCACAAGCCTACGAGAGCGACCAGACCACCCATTTCTCGATCGTCGACAAGGACGGCAACATGGTCTCGCTGACCTACACGCTGGAATGGAGTTATGGCTCGCACATCGTGGTCGAGGGCGCCGGTTTCCTGTTGAACAACGAGATGGGCGATTTCAACGCACAGCCCGGTGTCACCGATGAGCGTGGCCGCATCGGTACCGAGGCAAACCTGATCCGCCCGGGGCAGCGCATGTTGTCGAGCATGACACCGACCATCGTTGCCAGGGACGGCGTGCCGGTGTTCGCGACCGGCACACCCGGCGGCAAGACCATCATCAATTCGACGTTGCAGACCATACTCAACGTCATAGACCACGGCATGAGCATTGCGGAATCCATAGAAGCAGGCCGCATACACCACCAGTGGCTGCCCGATGTCACGGCCGTCGAAGCGCGGGCGATGTCCCCGGATACGCGATCGATTTACGAAGGCCTCGGCCACACGATCCGCGACGTCGGCAGCATCGGTGCGGCCATGGGCGTCTACCGTGATCTCGAAACGGGCATCTACTCCGGCGCGGCCGACTCGCGTGCGGAAGACGGCGGCGCCGCCAGCTACTGAAAAACGTGCCGGGTTTGAAAAAGGTGCCGGGTTTATTTTAACGACCGAGCAAGGCACTGCAGCCGGGACGCAGCGATATGGCGTTGCTGTCGGCAACGGACAGTCACCGGCCATGCCGTCGGTCGCGAGGTTTCAGCGCTGCAGCCGGGGGGTGGCCTGTGACGGGAATTAAGCGGACCGCAGGGAGCCATCCCGTCACAGGCCACTCCCCGGCTCAGTGCCTTGCTCGATCGTCCAAGACAGACCTGACTGCGTTTCCGTCTCGAATAGCGGCACGTTGTTTTGATGTGGTTTTCCCTTATCGCCGCTGCGCCCGTGTAGTGCCATTCTTCAACGGAATCCTGCCGTGCGGGGTATTGTCATGAATACTCGTTACTCGATTTCCTTGCTGCTGGTCAGCGTCTTCTTGCTTGCTGGCTGCGAGTCCGACCGCATGTCCGAGAAGGGCTTCAGCCTCCCCCCGGGCGACGCTGCCCGAGGCCGGGACGCATTCCTTTACATGCATTGCTATGAATGTCACACGGTCGAGGGAGAAAGCTTTCCCGCGGTTCCCGGCGCCGAACCGCCATACGTCGAGCTCGGTGGCACGGTGTCCAGGGTCAAGACGTACGGTGAGCTGGTGACGGCCATCATCAATCCTTCGCACAAGCTGGCAAAGGGCTACCCTGCCGATCTGGTGTCGAATGACGGCAGATCGCGAATGCCGGTGTACAACGGTTACATGACGGTTCAGGAACTGATCGATATCGTTACGTTCCTGCAACCTCACTACGAAGTCTACGTACCTCCGTACGACTACCGCATCTATCCCTGAAAAAGGTGCCAAAAAAGGTGTCAGGTTTATTTTCTTGAACAGGGAGCCGTGCTGAATTGTCTGGCTGGGTAAGAAAATAAACCTGACACCTTTTTTGAGGACGGCGGCGCGGTTCTTGCAGCGCAGAAGCAAATCCGGCACATTTTTCGGTATGCGAATTGTCGAAGACGACCTCAGCGGTGCCGAAATTGCCGCCCTGCTGACCCAGCACCTCGCGGCGATGGCCAGGAACTCCCCGCCGCAGTGCGTTCACGCTCTGGATTTATCCGCATTGCGGGCCCCGGACATCACATTCTGGACCGCGTGGAACGACACCAGCCTGATGGGTTGCGCGGCACTGAAGGAACTGGATCCTGCTCACGGCGAGATCAAGTCGATGCGTACCGCGGATGCCTTCCTCGGGAAGGGTGTCGGCTCGACGATGCTGGCGCATCTGATCGATGTCGCGGTCAGACGATCATACAGGCGTTTGAGCCTCGAGACAGGCTCCGGCCCGGCGTTTACACCTGCGCTTGCGCTTTACGAAAAATTCGGTTTCGAGTACTGCGGACCTTTTGCGAACTACCCTGACGATCCGTTCACCCGGTTCATGACTATGGAGTTATAGAGGCCCCTGTGCAAACGCATCCTGAAGTACAGGACGATCGCAGGCCAGATCAGGAACGGGCAATAGAACGCGATGCCCGGGTGTATGCCAAGGTCATCTGCGAAGACGACGATCGGTGCATGCACCGCAATTACGAAAGCGAACGTCATCCGGGATAGATGACGCTGCAAGCGAACCGCTTTTCGGTCAATGTCGTCGAGGCGCATGAACCGTATGTCATTGAACAGGAACGCCGCGGCGAAACCGGCCAGTACCAGCGGCGGAATCCACAACAGGCCGCCTTGCGGCACGGACAATGCAACTCCGGCAAGGAGCCAGATCACCGCGAACGCCATCAGTGAAGTCGTCAGCACCTCGCTGGCTGTTACACGCGGACTCTTGCTGCGCAAGGCCAGGAATGCGCTGCCGATGGCGCCAAACGTCAACACGCTGCTTGCGATCGCCATGGGCGCGAACGCGGTAAAACTGAACGCAATTGCCGTTCCCGCCGCGACCGCAGCTGCCACGGCGAAAGTGCGCCCGGCCAGAATGTGGCGACCCGAGCCCTTGGTCATTGCAAGCGCAAGAATTGCACCGAGAACGCCAGCGACGCCAAGCGTGGTGTGCAGAAAGTAAGCAAACGGATGGAACGGG
>DATICC010000469.1:0-3233 GCA_035457045.1 Woeseiaceae bacterium
TGACGCGGCTGCGCGAGGAACAGGATGCGAGCCTGCAGTTCGATTTCTCCTGCCGCTCCGCGGTCTGCGGCTCCTGCGGCATGCTGGTAAACGGGCGTCCCATGCTGGCCTGCCGAACCCTGACGGCGAGCCTCCCGGATCACATTCGTCTCTATCCGCTGCCCGTTTTCGAACTCATCGGCGACCTGTCGGTGGATACCGGGCGATGGTTCAGGGACATGGTGCAGAAAGTCGAAGGCTGGGTCCACGAACGGGCACCCTTCGATCCAGCCGTGCCGGAGGAGCGCATGAGCGATGAGGAGTCGCTTGCCATTTACGAATCGGACCGCTGCATCGAATGCGGCTGCTGCGTGGCGTCCTGCGGCGTCGCCAACCTGAAGCCCGGATTCGCCGGTCCCGCAGGCCTGAATCGCATGGCGAGATTCATGATGGACCCGCGCGATTCCCGCGACGACGATGCCTGGTTCGAAGTCGTGTCCAGCGACGAGGGTGTCTTCGGTTGCATTGGCATGATGGCCTGCCACGACGTCTGTCCCAAAGAACTGCCGTTGCTCGAGGTGTACTCCTACCTGAGGCGCAAGGTCCTGGCCTCACGCATCGGCAGGAAGCCGTAAAGACTGCTGGCAACCCCCGTCAGGTCCGGCGAACGATCAACTCGGTGTGAATTGTCGTTGACGGCACTGCCTCGCCTGCGAGCAATCGCATCAGGCTCGAGACGAGCTGTTTGCCGGCTTGGTGTATGTCCTGTTTTATGGTCGTGACCGGCGGGCTGAAATACGCCGCTGACGGAATATCGTTGTAGCCGACGATCGATGCGTTCTTCCCGACCTCGACGCCAGCATCGCGAAAAGCGCAGACAAAAGCCATGGCTGCGGTATCGCTGAACGCAAACACAGCATCGGGTATTTGCTTGATGCCGGCGAGATACCTCGTTGCAGCATGGAACGCCGCCTCGTACGAGAAGTTGTTGAGTGAAAGCGTGTCGATGCTGATGTCGCTGCCTTTTGCAGCAGCCACCTGCTGCAAACCGTCCCTGCGCAGCTGTATTTCGCGGAACGACGTGTCGCCGAAAAACAGGAAGCGGCTGCGTTTCCTGTCGAGGAAGTAGCGACCCGCGAGCTGACCGCCCAGAAAATTGTCACTGCCGACGACGCAGTATCGTGTATGCGGGCTCGGCGCACCCCAGACGACGAGCGGCGCGCCGGTACCGGCAAAGGCTTCCAGCATGTCCTCGCGATGCCCTTGACCCAGCACGATGAAACCGTCTGCGCCGCGCGACAGGAGCATTTGCTGGAATGCATCGGCATCGTTGTGGTCGGGCGCGCAGAGCAGCAGGTCCTGGTTCAGGTCTCCAAGCGCTTCAGCAACGCCTGCAAGCAATTCGAAAATGAATGGATCGGATATGTGGTTCTGCTTGTGCGAGTGAAAATCGAGTGAAACGGCTATCGTATTGGTCCGCTTGTGGCGCAACTTCTGCGCATTGCGATTGACCGCGTAGCCGTGCTTGCGCGCAACGGCAATAACGTGCTCGCGCGTGGCGTCCTTCACGAGCGGACTGTTGCTCAGGGCCCGCGATACCGTCGGCTTCGACACTTTCGCCAGTCGCGCGATGTCGTCCATCGTAACCGCGCGATTTGTCGTGCGACTTGTTGTGCGCCTTATCGTGCGGCCGGACTTCATGTCAGTTCCGTTGCTGTCAACGGACGCGAGCACCCGGCGGCCGGCGTAGCGTCCCTGTCATTTCCTTGCTGCATTACGTGATTTTTCGGTGTAATTTTCAGACTGAACAGAGTCGATTGTAACTTATTCTTATAACGAAGAATTATACTGTTTCATGAAACGCATTTCAAAATTATTGAAATGCATTTCATTTGAGTGTACGGTTACCGGGCAACGTGTTATTCGCGGGGGGATACAAGTCGAGCGAATGTCTGTTGCCTGCTGGCCGGACCCCGTGTTCACGTCAGCATGTCGTACCTTGATCGCCCCGCCTGAAGACACTTTCAACGACGAGTCGTTTTATTAAGGACGGTGGCATCATGATTACGTACTCACTCAACAAACCTTTCCTGTTCTTGTGGCGCTGGCTGCCTGCGGCTCTGTTTCTATGCGCTTTTTCAGGCATCTCCACCGCGCAGGACGAGGAGACGGATACCGCGATCGAGGAAATTATCGTCACAGGCACGGCCGGTGGCGCTGAACTCCGAAAATTCGATGCGAGTTTCGCAATTACGACAGCTTCGGCCGATGAAATCAGCATGTACCAACCCGAGAGTACAGCGGATCTGCTGAAGCTGGTGCCTGGCGTATGGGCGGAAAGCTCCGGTGGAGTATCAGGTGCCAACGTCATGGTGCGCGGTTTTCCGGGCGGTGGCGACGCGCCGTTCCTGACCGTACAGGTCAACGGCTCGCCGATTTATCCGCCGCCAACTTTGTCATTTCTCGAGAACACAACGCTGTTTCGCCTCGATGAAACCGTGCTTCGCATGGAAGCCCTGCGCGGCGGCCCGAACCCGGTGTTCTCGAACGGCCAACCGGGACTGACCACAAACTTTATCCTGCGGGAAGGCAGCGAAGAGACGCAAGGTCTGGCGAAGTACACGACTTCGGACTACGACCTGCGTCGGTTCGACGGCTATGTCAGCGGCGAGCTTGCAGATCAGCTCTACTACATGATTGGTGGTTACGTATCGAGTTCACCTGGAATTCGTGATGCGCAGTTCAACTCCGACGAGGGACACCAGTTCACCATCAACCTTACCAAGGACCTGGAAAACGGCACGATAAACGTCTTTCATCGCAGCACGGACGATGTCGGAACCTGGTACCTGCCGGTTGCACTCAACGTGCCGGGCGTCGATGCATCATACAATCAGCTTGGAACCATGAACCGGCAGCGGCAGATCATCTACGACAACGCTGATGATTTCGTCGACAACAACGGTGACGGCAATCCGGACTTCGCGGGTGGTGGCTTTCCGGGGCACCCCGATCCCTCGGAGAAAACTGTGAACATAGGGGACGGCCGTGGCTGGGACGGCTCGATGACCGGTGGATCCGTGACTTTCGAGATCCTCGACGGCTGGGAGCTAACGGATCGTGTCAGTTATACCGCCGGAAATGCCGATACACTCGGCCTCGTCCCGGACGGCGCGGCCGTGCAGATCAGCGCACTCCGCGCGAACCAGGCGGCAGACCCAAGAGCCGTACTGACTATTGACCCTAATGATCCG
>DATICC010000470.1:0-4862 GCA_035457045.1 Woeseiaceae bacterium
AATGAGTCGCCGGATGTGCTTGTCATGCAGGAGATCAAGCAGCTCACCGAGGCTTTTCCCGCCGCGGCGTTCTCGGAGCTAGGCTACCACACCGTTGCCAATGGCCAGAAAACCTATAACGGTGTCGCCATAGCCAGCCGGAAACCGTCGTCCGACCACGTCGTCGAGATACCCGACTTCGGAGACCCGCAGCGACGTATGCTCGCCGCCAGCATCGACGGTGTACGGATCGTCAATCTGTACGTGCCAAATGGCAGCAGCGTCGGTTCCGAAAAATACGAATACAAGCTCAAGTGGCTTGCTGCATTGCGTGATTATCTGGTCGCGGAGCTCAAGCAGCATGACAGGCTCGTCGTGCTCGGCGATTTCAACATTGCGCCAGAGGATCGCGACGTCTACGACCCGGTCAAATGGGGTGACGACATCCTCTGCAGCCCGGATGAACGCAAAGCATTGCGAAAGTTGCTCGAGCTCGGCCTGTCGGATGTCTACCGCCAGTTCGAACAGCCGGCGGCGAGCTTCAGCTGGTGGGATTACCGCGCGGCGGGATTCCGGCGCAATGCCGGCTTGCGCATCGACTTGATCCTGGCCAGCCCGGCCATGGCCGGGGCCTGCACCGGCAGCCGCATCGACAGGGAACCGCGAACCTGGGAACGGCCTTCGGACCACGCGCCGGTACTGGCGGAATTCTCGCTCTGACGCCCTGTTTCAGCGCATTTTGTACATATTCCCGCAAGTACCAATGCTGCCTGGGGCAACTCCGTGTATGATTTCTTTCCATCAGGTCAATGTGATCTGGATAGGCGACTCGGGTGAGGGATAATCAATTTCGGCAGTATGCAAAATAGCGCAATGGCAGGCAGCGCATCGTCCCCGAACAAAAACAAGAACAAGAACAGAATCATGTCCCAGGACCGGCGCAACGATTACGACGTCACGAACACCGTGCAGGTGAGCAAACCCCAGGCGGTTCGTGACGCTGTCAACCGACTTTTCATCGAGCATTTTCCCGGGGCCTCGTTCGACAAACTGTGGCTTGCGTTCTACGACTTCGAACGATTGTTCACAGGCAAGTACCCCGGATACAACGGCTGCGATACGACCTATCACGACATGCAGCACACGCTCGATATGGCGCTGGCGCTCGCCCGGCTGATCGTGGGCTATGAAAAGAGCGCCGAACCTGCCGAAAGGCTCGGTGCAAAGCGTGCGCAAATGACCATAGTCACGGCGTTGTTTCACGACTCCGGCTACATACGCCATCACGAACGCGACCGCGATTTCAGGAATGGCGCCGAATTCACCCTTTATCATGTTTCGAGGAGCGCCGATTTCCTGCGGCGCTACCTGCCGACGCTCGGCATGGCAAGCGACGCGCCTGTCAGCAGCATGATCGTGCACTTCACGGGTTACGAACTCGACCTCGACAAGATAGAACTGGATGACCCCCGGGATGCTATTTGCGGCCACCTGCTGGGGACGGCCGACCTCATCGCACAGATGGCGGACCGCTGCTACCTGGAGAAATGCCGCGACCGGCTGTACAAGGAATTCGTGCTCGGCGGGATCGCAGTCGAGAACGCGAAGCCCGGTGAGTACATGGTGCGTTACGAATCCGGCATCGACTTGCTCAAGAAAACTCCCGTGTTCTACCAGCAGGTGACGCGCGATCGTTTGCAGAAGAAGTTCAACCGCGCCTACCGGTATATCGAGGTGCTTTACAACGGCCAGAATCCCTACGTCGATGGCATACGAAACAACATCCAGCACCTCGTCCGGGTCCTGAAATCCGGCGACTGGCGCCTGTTGCGGCGAAAACCGCCGGTCTTCGTCGGTGAAAGCAGCGCCCCGCAGGATATCGAATCAATGGTGCAGGCGTTGCTGGCAGGCATACCGATCCGGCATGCTGTTGCTCCAGGGCTCATCTCCGCCTGACAGGAAGAGCTGCCCGCTACAATCTGATCGGACTCTCAATGCGCGTCGCAGCACGGATCTTTGCGAGTGTTGCCGGATTAAGCCTGTTCGTTGCTGCGAATGTGCCTGCGGCAGTCAAATTTACCGGCTTGCCTGAACCCCTGGAGAAAAACGCCAGGGCGCTGATGCCGCTCGCGTCCGTGCCCTGCGATGCCGCCCGCTTCCGCGTCGAGCGGCTGTTCCGCGACAGCGACACCAAACTTCGCGATGCCCTCGAGGCGCTCGGCTACTATCGATACCAGTCTCGAAAGGTACTTTCCTTTGACGATCCGGACTGCTGGTCTGCAGCGTTCCAGGTCGAACTGGGCGAGCCCGTCAAATTGCGCGGCGTTGCAATTGCGATCCGCGGTGATGCCGGTGAGGATGCCTGGATCTCACAGCAGAGCTGGTTGTATCGCCCCGTCGCCGGCAACGTGCTCAATCATGGCGAGTACGAGAAGTACAAGAAGTGGCTGTTAGCCACGGTCCAGTCGCGAGGCTATTTCGAGGCACAGCTTTCGAAGAGCGCCATTACCGTCGATGCCGATCTGCTGCAGGCGGACATCGAGCTCGAAGTGGAGTCGGGTCCGCGTTACCGCTTCGGCGAAATCGACTATAGCGACGACATATTGCGGCCCGACCTGCTGGCCGGATACGCCTCGTTTCGGGCCGGCGATCCATATGACGCCACCGCCATTGCGGAGTTGCACGAGGCGCTGGCCGGCAGCGGATACTTCGGCGCGGTGTCCATCAGGGCGGAACCGTTGAACGATGGCAGCCGCGAAGTTCCCGTATTGGTCACACTGGAGCCCGCCCTGCGGCAGGTGTATACGATCGGCGCCGGTTTCGCGACGGATACCGGCGTACAGGGACGGCTCGGATACACGAATCGACGATTGAACGACAAGGGCCACCAGTTCGACAGCCGCCTGTTCGTGTCGTCCGTGGATTCGCAGATATCCGGCACCTATCGCTGGCCGCGCGGCAACCCCGAGGATGAGTGGGTCAACCTCTTCGGGGGTTACCAGCACAAGCGCACCGATACCAGCCGGTCCGACAAGGTGACCTTCGGTGTGCGCGTTTCCCGCAATCGCACCCCGGAGTGGCTGGAGACCCCGTACCTGAATTTCACGGGCGAGGATTTCCGGGTTGGCGACCAGCTCGACAAGTCGCGCCTGATCATAGCCGGCATCAACTGGGAATCGACGATCGGCCGCGAGATCAGCCGCATACGTTCCGGCCGTCGCATGAGCCTGGACATACGCGGGTCCCTCGACGACCTCGGCTCGGACACGACATTTCTGCAGGTAACCGGGGCCACGAAATGGGCGATACCCCTCGGTGAATCCAGTCGCGTACTGTCGCGGGCCGACCTCGGCTTTACGGCCAAGAAGGATTTCGACGAGCTGCCCGCCTCGGTGCGTTACTTTGCCGGCGGCGACAACTCCGTGCGCGGCTACGGTTTCGAAACCCTGGGACCTGTCGACGAGGAAGGCAACGTCATTGGCGGCAGTTATCTCGCCACGTTCAGCGTCGAGGTCGATCGCCTGATCGGCAGGAAGTGGTCGATCGCCGCGTTCGTCGATACCGGCAATGCTTTCGACGATTTCGATGTCCGTTTCAAGACCGGTGTCGGGCTCGGGTTGCGCTGGTATTCACCGCTCGGCCCGATCCGCATCGACGTCGCGCATCCGCTGGACGACCCGGACCGTGACTACCGGCTGCACATCACGCTGGGACCCGACCTGTGAAATTGCTCCCGCGATTGCGCTTGCGCCACGTGGGCATTGCCCTCGCCAGCCTGCTGCTGGCAATGATCGCTGCGGCCGCACTGGTGCTCGGAACGGAGACCGGAACGCGCTGGGTGCTCGATTATGCGGTTCGTTTCGTGCCCGGCGAACTCGACATCGCGGACTACGACGGGACCTTGCTCCGCGGCCTGCGGATATCGCGGATGGACTACAACTATGCCGCGATTCGCCTGAGCGCCGACGAGCTGATCGTGAAGCCTGACTGGCTGCGTTCCAATCGCGGCCGGATAGCGTTGCGCCAGCTCGCGGCGGACCGCATCAGTTACAGCAGTACGAAGCCCGCGGACGAGCAGCCGAAGCCCCTGCAAATCGGCATGCCGGCACTGCCCATAAACATTGCGGTTGCCGACCTCTCCACTCGTGAACTCCAGGTCGGTGAACGGCTGTTCAGCGACCTTGCCGCGAGCGATGTGCGGCTCCACGGCAACCGCGTTCGCGCCGAACGCGTCTCCGGCCGGATGGGTCGCATACAGGCAGATTTCGGGCGGCTCGATACCACCCTGTCAGCGGACGTGCCCCTGCAGGCAGACGTTTCCTGGCGCCTCGGCGACGGCCCGTGGTCCGGCAAAGGCCGTGTCGACGGGACGCTGGCCGAACTCGGTTTCGAGCAGGCGGTCACCGGCAGTTACCCGGCGCAGGTCAGCGGCACGGTATACCTGCTGCGCCGTATCGAACCCGCGGTCGACGCGGGCGTTCGCTACGACCGCTGGCAATTCGGTGACTTGAGCGCGAGCAACGGCCAGCTGCAGGTCACCGGCACGGTGAATGCGTACCGCGTGGTGCTCGAGACCGGCGTCAGCGACGCGCAGGCGCGATCGCTGTTGCTTACCGGTGAAGTATCCGGCGATGCGGGGGGCCTGCGTGCGATCGACGTGGTGGCAAGCGCGGCCGCGGGCCGTGTGTCCGCACGCGGCACTCTGGAGTGGAGTCCCTCGTTCTCGACGGATCTCGTAATGCAGGCGCAAGGGATCGACCCGGCGCAGGTCGCCGGTCTGAAGCCGGGTGCGCTCGATGCAGAGTTGCGCCTCGAGGCCCGCGGCGGCCGGGACTTCGTGCTGCAAATCGATGCCCTGACGGGCAGCTACGACGGACAGGCCG
>DATICC010000471.1:0-3027 GCA_035457045.1 Woeseiaceae bacterium
CCGGGATCCTGGGTTCGCTGCCCATCAGGGTATCGCGCGCCCGGCGGACCAGTGCGGGCACTTCGGCAGCGAGACGCGCAACGTCGCCGCCGACATCGACTTCGCTCAGTAAGCCGACGTAGTCGCCGTTCCCCTGGTACACGAAATCGTTGTCGACATGGGCAAGCAAGGTCTTGCGCGCTGCGTAGCCCAGGCCATGAAACACCCAGCTTTGCACCGCGGTGTCGAACACGTGATCGTCCTTCAGCGAGGTCGACGACTTCACTTCGATGATGCGCCAGTCGCCTTCGTCGGGCAGCAGCACGTCAATACGTACGAGCACGCCGCCGAACGCGAGCGTCCCTTCAAATATCGGAAAGCGTGCCCCTGCACTTAACAAACGCACGGTCTTGCGCATCGCGTGATCCAGCCCACCTTCGTAGGGGATGAGCACCGAACCCGGAGCCGCGTAAACCCGCCTCGCGGCTTCTCCGACGGCATGCCCAGAGGCGAATGCCGCGCGCGTCGCGAGCGAGAACACTTGCAGTTCCGGTTTGTGGACTTCGAGCCACACGCGCTTCAGACACTGGCGTGCGGCCATCAGCCGGGATTTCGACAGGTTCGTGGACTTGCTTCTCATGAAGGTTCGGTAACGTTGCGTGCCCGTGGCTGGACAAGCATCGGTTGCGTTGCGAGACTAGCGTACCGCGATCCGCCCGATGTGAGCCATGACTCCTTCGCAGCTGCCGTGGTCAGTACGCAGTGAGGATTCGACAATGAACCGCTATCTTGCCTGTACTCTGCTGTCACTTGCTGCGTTGCTGGCGTGTTCCCCGGCCGCCATGGCACAGGCTCTCGACGGGACGCTGAAGCGCGTGGCGGAATCCGGAGTTTTCACCATCGGTTACGTTCCGGACGCGCCGCCGATGTCGTTCGACGGCGAGGACGGGAAGCCCACCGGTTACTCGATCGCGCTTTGCCAGCACGTAGCTGCGTCGGTCAGGGAAGCCGTGGGACTGGAAGCAATCGAGATTCGTTACGTGCCGATCATCTCACCGGAAGATCGCATGAAAGCCATAGAGTCGCATGCAATCGACATCGAGTGCGGGACGACCACGGTGACCCTCTCACGACGCCAACGCGTCGATTTCAGCCTGTACACGTTCATTACGGGCGCCGCGGTGCTGTCACTCAGGGAGAAGCCCATCGACTCCATCGAGGAGCTGTCGGGCAAGACCGTCGCCGTCATCCGGCATACCACCACCGAATCGGGTTTGCGCAAGTTCATCACCAACAACGATTTCAAGATCACGCTGAGAATCATCGACAGCCACGACCAGGGTATCGACCTGCTGGCGGCGGGCAAGGTCGACGGCTATGCTTCTGACCGCGCCATGCTGATCGGCCAGGTCTTCCGCACTGCGGATCGGACCAGGTTTTCAATTACGCGGGACGTATTCTCTCTCGAGCCCTATGCGCTGATGCTGCCTCGCGACGATACGGAATTCCGGCTCGTAACAGATCGTGCGCTGGCCGGCATCTACCGGGGGGCGAGGATTTTGCGGCTCTACCAGGACTGGTTCGGCCGTTACGGCGAGCCGATGTCGCCGGTACTGAAGGCATTGTATGAATTCGAGGCGGTGGCCGAATGAACGTTCGCAAACTGTTACTGGCGGTATCCCTGTCATTGTGCCTCCCTGTCTCGAACAGTGAGGAAACAACGACCGGAGCGGAAGCCGATGTTCCGGCCATGCACGTGGTCGTCGAAAAGAACCCGGGTTGCGGCTGCTGCGACATCTGGGCGGATCACCTGCGGGATCACGGCTTTGATGTCGAAGTAAGCGAGAATCCGAAGCTCTATGAGCAGAAAAGACTGAGCGGCATCCCGTCGTCGCTTTACTCCTGCCATACGGCGCACGTCGGCGGTTACTTCATCGAAGGTCATGTGCCGGCGCAGGACATACTTGCACTGCTCAGGCTCAAGCCGCACAACATCACGGGACTGGCGGTACCGGGCATGCCGCTCGGGTCTCCGGGCATGGAGCATCCGCGACCGCAGGCTTTCGACACGATTGCGGTCGGTACCGATGGCAAGTCGCATGTATTTGCCAGCCATGAGGCCGGCGAGGATTTTTCAGCCGCGAGTGACTGACTCAGCCGAGCGCCTGTTGCAGGTCCGAAATGAGGTCATCGACATGCTCGATGCCGATCGACAGGCGCAACAGATCCCTGGGGATCGGGCTCGACGCGCCCTCGATTGAATAGCGGTGTTCGATCAGGCTCTCGACACCGCCGAGTGAAGTCGCCGGAATGAACACCCGACACCTGGTGGCAACGGCGCGCGCCGCCGATTCACCGCCCTTCACGCGTATCGACAGCATCCCGCCGAATCCGCCCTGCATCTGGTGTTTGGCGATCCGGTGTCCCGCATGGCTTTCCAGCCCGGGATAGAGGACCGCGCTGAGTTTCGGATGGCTTTCCAGGTGCCGCGCAATGCTCATGGCAGAGGCGCTGGCGTGGCGGACCCGCAGGAAGAGCGTGCGCATGCCCCGCTGCAACAGCCAGGCCTCGAAAGATCCTGCGATCGCGCCGCCGTGAGACCGGACTTCCCCGATGCGTTCCCAGAATTCGTCTTTCTTCGCGGTGGCAAGCATGCCCGCAACGACGTCACCGTGCCCGTTCAGGTACTTGGTAGCCGAGTGCATGACGATATCGGCGCCCAACTCGATCGGTCGTGTCAGCACCGGCGTGGCTACCGTTGAATCGACCACGAGTTTCGCACCGGCGGCGTGCGCGATCCGAGCGGCCTCCGCAATATCGAACACATCCCAGGTCGGGTTGCACGGTGTCTCGATCCAGACCAGCCGTGTAGCGCCGGGCCTCACGACCCGGGAGAGCGCTGCCGGATCCGCGGTGTCGAACAGCTCCAGCTCCAGCCCCCAGTTGGCGCAGAATGTCAGCAGCCAGTTGCGAAGGCCCCAGTACATGACCTTCGGCGCCACGATGTGATCTCCCGGTTTCAGCGATTGCACTACAGCCATGGCGGCC
>DATICC010000472.1:0-10063 GCA_035457045.1 Woeseiaceae bacterium
GCGTCGGACCGGTATCCGCCGGCCTGGATCACGACCTCCTTGTCGAAAACGCCGAAGGCCCCCGAAATGATCAGCACTGCATTCAATTGCGTCCAGCCCATGCGACCGTAAAGGAATGCGCGGAGGTACTCGATTACCTGGATCAGCGCGAGCGGACTTCGCGGCAATGCGACGCTCTCGAGAAAACCACCGTGGACACCGCAGCCGTTTGCGATGCGGACCGTACCACCCGCGGCGACTGTATCCGGGTCCTCGAGAAACGGGCGAACGGCTCGCCGCAGGCTGTCGTGCTGTAAAATCGAATCCGCATCGACCGCACAGAAAATCGGGTATCGCGAGGCATTGATGCCCGCATTCATCGCGTCCGCCTTTGATCCTCCATTGACTTTGTCGACGACACGCAAGGTTGGGTACAGTGGAGAGCGATAGACACCCTTTATCGGCTTGCAAGCTACGCGGTTGCGGTACGCTTCGGGAAAAACCTGCATCCCGAATTCGACCAGGATTTTTGCCAACGTGTCGTCGGTCGAGCCGTCGTTGACGACGACTATTTCATAGAGCGGATACTCGAGCTGCAACATCGCACGAATGGACGTGACTATCGACGCCGATTCGTTGTACGCGGGGACTATGACGCTGATTGGAAGATCCAGGCTGGAAAAAACGTTATCCCCGTCCGTGAACTCGGCAATGTGCAAGTACCGCCTGATTTGAATGACGGCCAGAACATTCAACATTGCGTAAGTCAGGTACAGCACGATGAAGTAGCCAAAGAACAGCCACTCGAGACCGGACAGGATTGCTCGTCCGCTCATGCGACACCTCGTTCAGCGAGTACCTGTTGCAGCATGTCGCGGGCGTATCTATCCGTTTGTCTTTCCCGGAGTCGACGCAGGGCATGCGGGCCAAGGAACGGCAACGATGCAATTGCCTGGGCTGCCCGATAGCGCACCCACCATTCGGGATCGCTCATCAGTGGCTCCAGGTGACGAATACTGGTTCTGGTGCCGAACTGTCCAAGGACCGCAGCAGCCTGCATCCTTACGTACCAGGCCTTGTGTTGGGTGAGCGCAACGACTGTTTCGTAGCAATTCAGGCCGCGGGCAACTTTCAAAGCAGCGGCGAGCAAATCGGGGGCCTGCCGTTCGACAAGCAGGCGATCGAGAAGCTGGTTGAGCTGGCTCGTCGAGATGCAATCAGCATAGCGAAGCAAACGTGCAGCGATGCTATCGGTACTGCTGGTAATCGCGGCGCACAGCGCATCCGAAATATTGTCCGGCCCGGCATTTGCCAGCAGCTTCGCAATTTGTGTTCGCGGCCAGCGATCGTTACTGCAGATCAGCGGTATTACCAATGGCACGGCTCGCCGGGCGTCAATGTCCACCAGGGCCGCCGCCGCGGTAATCGACAAAGCGATGCTCTTGTGCTCGAGCAGGGACTGAATCGCATGCCAGCTTGGCAGGTCCTTCAGCAACCCGATGGCCTGCACCGCCAGCAGCTTTCGTCCCAGGTGCCGCGAGTCGAGGCCGTCGCGCGCAAGTGCGAGCAGCCCCGCATGTCTCGCCAACGCGTTCAGGCGGTTAACCGAGGCTCCGCGAACGCTGTTGCGAAAACCGCACCATTCGCGCAACACGACAGGCAAGTGCCGCCGCGGAGTACGCGGCAGCCGGGCCGCAGCGTTGCGGCGTTCGGACGTCGCTGCTTCGGCAAAGACCGGCCACCAGGTGTTTCTTACCCGTTGTCGCGTTCTGGCTTGCAAGATATGCGAAATGCGCAAACCCATTGCGTACAGAAACAGGACGGCCGTTCCCCCGGCCGCGGCGTATGCGGCTATGGTGGCGAGATGACTGGCTGAGCTAATAGCCACCGGCAAAGGACAGTCCCGTCGTGTAGCGGTCGTAGAGGTCGCCTTGCCGGTGGAAACCGAGTCGCCAGATTATGCTGAGGTAACGTCCCAGTGGATGTCGGCCGGAAAGTGCGATGGCAAAGACATCCGTTTCCAGGACTTCACCGGCACCGACACTTTCCACTTCCTTGCCGCCCGCGATGCTCAGTCCGTACTGGCTGCCGCGATCCGCGTAATAATTAATCGTCGCTCGTTGCGTGAGTGCTGTACTGGCATCGAGCTGCGCGAAGTCGGCCAGGTAAGCGATTCGGAAATTGCCTGCGTAGCGCTCGACCGACAGAGCGGCACCGATTACATGGTTACCCGTGTAGTGACGGTTCCCCAGGCCGCCACCGATGACCCAGTCGGGACCGACACGCCGCCCGAGATGGATGCCAATCGCTGACTCGGGCAAAAAGGCCGGGCTGGAAGAAAACAGAGCATCGATCGAGGCAAACCATGGGCCGGCCAACCCCATGCTTCCGCCAACTCCCAGCTGCGTGTCCACCCGGTCAAAACGCTCAAAGCGCGCATATGACGCGTATGCGATTTTCTGATCGCCGAGGGGGACATCGAAGTAGAGGTACGCTCGCTGCCAGTCGGCAGAGTTGTTATCCAGGCGGTCGACGTCGGCGCCCGCTTCCCAGCGAAACGCATTCCGTGCCGATCGCTCGCCTCGTCCCGCGAGGATCGACTGCTCCAGCTTCCCGATGTCTTCGTAGCCAGGCTCGAGCGCGCGCGCGCGGGCCACGGCCTGCAGAGCACCGGCATCGTCGCCGGACCAGTGTTGGACCTGGGCCAGGCCGAACCAGTAGTCGACATTTTCAGGATGGGATTCCGTCAGGGCGCGGTATTCAATCTGAGCGGCGACAAAATTGCCTTCGCGCGCGAGTTGCTGCGCGCAGGCAAACAGATCGGCTTCCTGTGGCAGCGTATCCTGCGATGCAAAAGGTGCCTGACACGTCAAGGCAGGATGTGAGTCTTGAGCCAACGACACGCCGGGCGTAGCGGCTGCGGATATGATGCCGGCGAGCAGCGCGGCCGTAACTCGCCACAGCCCTCGTGCGCAAGTATGCCTGGCTGTGAATTTCACACCAGTAACTCGGCGTATTCATGACGCACGGCGAGCCGCCGGATTCGCGCCAGAAGCTCGAGCGGCTTGTACGGTTTGGTTACGTAGTCGTTGGCGCCGACCTCGAAAGCCCGCACGATATCGCGTTCCGTGGCTTTCCCCGACAGTACGATGATTGGCACGTCTTTCCACAGCGGATGCTCGCGGATCCGGGTGATCAACTCGAATCCATCGATGTACGGCAACATCAGGTCCGTTAATACGATGTCCGTGGGTGACGAAGCTTTTATGTACGATTCGGCCGCTCGCCCCGAAAAGGCGGAGTGCACGGCAAAACCCTCGCGCTCCAGCATGTGTCGGAGCAAGTACGAGATATCCTCACTATCCTCTACCAGCAGCGCCGAGCGGACGCACTCGATTTCAGGCAATGTGAGGTCCGCGTTCACCCCGCCTCCCGCGAAACCGCGAGATTCGCGGCGGATGGCCGAGCAGCGTCTGCATCGTGAATTACGGTAATTGCCATGATCGATTCCGCGGCGGTGCAAAGAGCAATGGTTGCGGGTGCGCTCTGGTGGGGCAACGAACCAAGACACACGCTAACGGAAACTCTGTGTTGCGTTTTTATTGCGAGCAAAATGTGCAACACAGTGTTTCCCAATTGCGGTAGCAACAACTTGTAATTTCGTTAGCGCGGACACAGTCGCAAGGCGGGGATACGTGTCATAGATGAAATCGCAGACTTTGTGCGCACTCAATTGACGCATTGCGGGGAATCGGCTGCTGCTTGGCCAGCAATTCCTGAGCTTTGCCAACCAGGAAAGTACGACGGAAAACAACAGATGAGTCGACAACCTACAGTCAAGTCCCGGCGCAACGCCCCAGAGACTGGCGCCTCGCCCGCCCTTGTTCGCCCGCCGCCGGAGGACCATGAAGGCCCGATGCGACTGCTTATCCTGGATCCGAGCCCCCGGACGCTCGATCAGATTCAGAACGCGCTGTGGATGTGGCCCCACAAAATTGCAACCGCAGATTCCGTCAAGAGCGGCGTCGCACAATGCCAGCGGCTGAACCCAGCTGCTGTTTTCATCGCGAATGATTTCCCTGACAGCAGCAACGGAGACGCGCTTGCGAAACTACGCGCTCAATTGCCAGACACGCCGATCATTGCAATTACGTCGATTCCGGGCGCCGCAAACACGTCTGAGACTTTAAAGAGAGGCGCAGATGCGGTGATTCTGAGAGGCGAGCTGGAGCGGCCGACACTGCATAACCTGCTGACACAACTCCGCGACATGTTCAGGCCGGCCGATACAGAGTCGCCGGTGCGTCAGCGCGGTCTGGGATTGCCGTGGCGCAATAGCCGAATGCTTGGTTGCCTCGTTTGCGACGTCAATGGCACTGTCATAGACGCGAATGCCTGTTTGGCGGGAATGCTGGACTATTCGGCGCGGACCGATTTGCTCGGCAAGTGCATGTGGCGGGACATCCTGCAGTCGCCGGTCGACTGGAAAGGCTGGAAATCGGTTGCCGGCGACCTCGGCCAGGTCGTGCTTCGCAGCACGACCGTTCGCACGGCTGGGGGGCAAGCCAGGGCAATGCTCGTCGAGGTTTTCGCAGCGCCCGAATCACCCTCGCATTTGCAAATGACCTTCGTCGCCCCGGACCCTGCCCTGCCGGAAGTCAAGGACGGCATTCTGTCGCTGGCAGACGGGCACAAGCCCGCCTTGCGCAACGGTCAACAACCTGGTTCCAAATCGGAAACAATAAAAAATGCACATCTGGAATCATATTTGGTAGAGTAAGGAAACATTAACATTTTGGTGGTCGTGGTTTTTCACAAAATAAAATTATAATCAGAAAAATTTGCGTCGACTGGTGCTGGGTCCAGGAGTTGGCAATGAATTTTTCGGATGTGTACGTCTTCAAGAAGGTCGCGCAAACCCTGAGCTTCACCAAGGCCGCCAGGAAGGTCGGATCCAGCCGTTCGGCCATCAGCAAACGCATCAGCCGCCTTGAACAGGATCTGGGGGTGATGTTGGTCAACCGCAGCACCCGCAGTGTCAGCCTTACCGAGGCGGGCCGCACGTTTCACAAGTACACGTCCGACGTTGACACGGCGATCGAGCGCGCGGCGGAGATTGTTCGGGGATCGGATCTCGAGCCCTGCGGCACGGTAGCTTTCACCATGCCTTCCAGTCTCGGTAATGCGTTGCTGCCGACTCTGATAGCACACTTCCAGACGACCTGGCCACAACTGAAACTGAACATCAATTTCGATGACGAAGTCGTCGACCTGATCTCGCGTGGCTACGATGTCGCGATCCGCATCGCCCAGAAAATGACCGACTCCTGCCTGATCTCACGGCGGCTGGGTTCCACACGCAAGGTGCTTGCGGCATCGCCTGCGTATCTCGAAAGGTACGGTACGCCTGCAGACGTCCGCGAACTTCGCACACACCGCTTTCTGGGATTGCGCAACGCACCCGGCACCGCCGCCACCTGGCATTTCATGGACGACAGCAAGCCAACCGAAATCGATTGCGACTACGTCATATCCGCAAACAGTTACTCACAGCTGATTCAGGCCGCTTGCCTGCACAGTGGCATACTTTACGTGCCTGCCGTTTGCATTCACAAGGAACTGATGCATCAGAAGCTCCGTGTCATCATGCCCGAATACACGGACAAAGAGCCGTACGGAATCTTTGCGGTATACCCCCACCGCAACACGGCGGCAAAGGTCAAGGTATTGGTCAATTTCATTGAACGGGAACTCGCAGCCGTCGAGTCTCTCGAGTCATGGACGGACACAGTCGAGACGGGTAACGTCGATGAATTGCCTGCTAATTCAATGCGACACGGCAAGCCGAGCAGAGCCGGCAAACACCTGGACGCCTAGCGTTGCAGCTTATCAATCAGTTGCGCGAAGAAGCCGCCCCATTGACTTTGCGCAGTGTGACGCGATTTCTTCCATTGCGTTTGCTTTCGTAGAGAGCCTCATCGGCGCATTCGATCAGCGTTGCCGCGGACATCGTTCCGCTTTGCGACCGCATCGCAATGCCGATGCTCACGGACGCCGGAACCGTGCCATCACGGGTCCGAATCGGCAGTTCGTGTATCTTTTCGCAGATTCTTTCGGCGATCTCCGACAGGTCAGATTCATCGATGTCCCGAACTATGACAAGAAATTCATCGCCTCCGTAACGACAGACGATGTCCTGCGGCCTCACAGCAGCCACTATCGTACTGGCCACCTTGCGCAGCACCTGGTCCCCCATTCCGTGCCCGAACCGGTCATTGACCTGTTTGAAGTTATCGATATCGGCCATGATGACACCAATCGAGTGATTGTGATGCACCGACTCCTTGAGAGCAGCCTGCAGCAGGCTTTCTCCGCCGCGGCGATTCCAAAGTCGGGTCAGTGAGTCGAACATAGCTTGCCGCCGGGCCTCCCCGAGCTTGGCTATCAGTGCCGAGTGCGCATTGCTCAGTTCCACGCTGAACAGCTCCCGCTGTGCCATGTCCGCAAGATCGGCAAGTGTCTGGCGGAACGCGGCATCGACCTTCCTCGTCTTAAGGTCCATCGCACAGAATGAACCAATAGGCTGACCTTCGTAGTCGAAAAGCGGATGCCCGGCGTAGAAGCGAATCCTGGGTTTCTTGCAAACCAGTTTCTTGCTCATGAGCACAAGGTCATCCAGCGTGTTTTCGACAATCCTGGGTTTGCGATCCGAAATCACCTCGGCGCAAAGGCTCTCCGCCAGAGGCAACTCCGTTACCTGCCAGCCGACGACGGACTTGAACCATTGGCGTTTGTCCTGAATTACGGTAATCGCCACAATCGGTACGCCAAGCGCCTGCTTTCCCAGCCGCGTAATTCGTTCGAAACGCTCTTCCAGAGGCGTATAAAAAGCGTCCAGGGAATGCAGGTTCGCCAGCTTGAGAGTAGCCGTCCCCGCAACGGTTCGAGACAATGCGGTTTGATCTTTGATGGTCGTCTCCACGCGGAATCCTTCGAAAGTCAACTGACTTTATGTTGCCTCGACGACAGTGACTGTCGACTGCCGCGCATTTGTTTTGTGCGTATCGGAAACAATCGACTCGGCAAATGGAATCAATGCCCTGCTGCACTGGCTGGAATCAGTGTTGCGGACCTCTGCAGCTTACGAATCCTCCTGTGGCACCCGGCTCCAGACCGGCGGGCCGACGGGTCGATCCGTAAACGGTAAAAATGCGCTGCCTGGGCACGCCAAAAATACTTGCCACGATATACTGTGTTTATATACAGTTACCGGCATGCCAGTGACTGTTTACAAGGGCCGCGGTGCCGTATCCCGGCTGCCGGGCCGTTTCGAGAGTCGACGCGTCGAAGCCGATACTGAGTCCAGGGAGGATCTTGCGGCACCGGATACCGAGTACCGCCCGATGCAGGCGCGCAGCATCATCAGTAGCAACCAGTCCCCCGACGTACCATTCGATCGTTCCATCAATCCCTACCAGGGCTGTGAACACGGCTGCATTTACTGCTATGCCAGGCCCAGTCACAGCTACCTGGACCTGTCTCCGGGGCTCGATTTCGAGACCAAAATCTTCTACAAGCCGAATGCGGTCGACCGGCTGCTCGCGGAATGGGAAAAACCCCGCTACGTGGTCAAGCCCATCACCATTGGCGCCAATACCGATCCGTACCAGCCGGCCGAAAAACGCTACGGGATAACGAGAGCATTGCTGGAGTCTTGTCTCGCGCACGGACATCCGGTCAGCCTAATCAGCAAGGGCACCCTGATGCGGCGTGATATCGATCTGCTGTCGGTTTTAGCCGAGCGCAGACTTTGCTCGGTAGCCATCAGCGTTCCGACCATGGACAGCGAGCTCAAGCGCTTGCTGGAGCCGAGAGTCCCGGCAATGGAAGCCCGGTTCCGCCTCATCGATGAATTGCACGAGGCGGGAGTGCCGGTCAGTTTGCTGATGGCGCCGATCATTCCGGCTGTAAATGACCGCGAGATTGAACTCATTGTCGCCAACGCGGCAGCACGCGGAATTTCACACGCCAGTTACATATTCTTGAGGCTGCCGCATGAGGTCAGCGTGCTGTTTCAGCAATGGCTGGCAACGCACATGCCGGATCGCGCAGAACATGTCATGAGCCTCGTCCGACAAGCGAGTGGCGGCAAGGAATATGACGCCCGTTTCGGTATTCGCCAGTCCGGGCAGGGCCCATACGCAGACATGATCGCGCAGCGCTTCAGCGCGGCCTGCCGGCGTTTCGGGGTCGACGATTCAAGGCGCCCGCAAGCCCTTGATTGCACACAGTTTCGGCCACCCGGCCCGCTGCAGCAATCACTGGACCTCGACGCGCAACCGGACGCCGAAAAGACATAATCGACGCTGCCCGGTGTACCGATGCCCTGCCTGAAAATGTATAGTGTTTAGAGGCCAACACCAGGGCGAGCATACGAACTTAATGCCGCCCGGGAAGTCAGATATAAGCGCTGCCGAACGGGTAATCCTGATACAAGATGAGTCGCTCGACTTTCCTCGAAATCACGTTCCTGATCGTGGCTCTTGCACCCGTGGCAAGTGGCGTCGCGCAGGACAGTCCGCCGGACCCGAAGGACGACGAAGCCATCCAGGCGATTGTCTTTCCGGAGGACGTAACCGCAGTTGAACAGGATGCGGAATCCGCGACCCAGGAAGAAAAGACGACAGCCATCGAGCAGCCGGCCGGAGATGACACCCCGGGCGTGGCAGACGGATCCGGCGACAGCATGGATCCAGGCAGCAATGAGTCAGGCGAAGTCAGCGACTTCCGCAAGGAAGACCTTGACTACGGCTATGACGAGCCGGTGTCCGAGTACGCCACCGAAGAGGAGCGTGACAAAGCCGAGCTCGTGCAAAGCTTCGAACTCTACAAATCGTCCATCGAAAACGGAATGTATGAAGAAGCGGACACGCTGGCAAAGCGCATCATCGAACTGTCAATCAAGCTCTATGGTATCAACAGCCACGATTCCGCGAAGGCACTGACGAACCTCGGGACAGTCCAGTATCACAACAAGGACTTTGACTCGGCGCAGCTCAACTACCAGGCAGCGATCGATATCATCGAGCGTATCGAGGACCGGTTGCACGCGGGTCTCATCAACCCGCTGAAAGGCCTTGGCGCCGCACAACTCGGAGCCGGCCGGCCGGACCTGGCCAAGGAAACCTTCGACCGGGCCGTGCACATCAGCCACGTCAACGAGGGACCGCACAACCTGCAGCAGGTCGACATGCTGGATGCGCTGACGGAAACCTACCTGACGGTAGGCGAAGTCGACGAGGCGCTCGACGTGCAGGAGAAAGTAGTCAACCTGCAACTGCGAAACGTGGACCTGGACAGTGAGGCAGCCATCCCTGCCCTGGAGCGCGAAGCACAATGGATGCATCGCATGCAGCGTTACAACGCGGAGCGAAATTCATACCGAAAGATCATACGCATCCTGGAAAAATCGCGAGGCTCTGACGACATCGCGCTTATCCCGCCGCTGACAGGGCTGGGCAAATCGTACCTGTTCGTAGAACCTTACGACCCGGAGTTGCAATACTACACGCCGGCCTCGGGCGGTGAAGTCTATCTGAAACGTGCATTGCGAATTGCAGAGGAGAGCCCGCAGTCGGATTGGGAGATCCTGCGCGGCAGCATGCTTGCGCTTGGCGATTTTTACACGCTGTCGGGGCGCGAATCACGGGCGACCCGCGCTTATACGGAAGTGTGGGAATACCTCTCTGCCGATGCAGAAAGGATTCCGAGCAGGGTCAGGGACCTCGAGTCCACTGTCGTGTTGCAGGACATCAGCCCGACGCTTTATTACAACAGCGCAAGGCAGGATAATGCTGCAACTCCGCCGGAGAATTTCGAGCGGGGCACGATCGTGGTTGGATATGCGATCGACACGTCGGGACAGGCACAAAACATCAGGCTGATCGAGGCACGACCCCCTGGGCTTGTCGAGATGCAGGACGAAGTGATGCGGGAGGTGCGCGACCTGATTCACCGGCCGCGCCTGGAGAACGGCAATGTTGTGCCGGTCGATGGCCTGACCTATACGCACGAATTCTATTAC
>DATICC010000473.1:0-3031 GCA_035457045.1 Woeseiaceae bacterium
GGATCCTTATCGAGGCAGTGCGGCGCCTGATGTCGCCGCCCGAGGTCCAGGCGGACACCATGCTGGTGGTTGCCATCGCCGGCTTGCTGGTCAACCTGTTGTCGTTCGTCGTGCTGCACGGCGGCGACCGCGAAAACCTGAACATCAGCGGCGCGGTGCTGCATGTGCTCGGGGATCTGCTCGGCTCGGTCGCCACCATCGTCGCCGCGATCGTCATCATCGCGACCGGCTGGATGCCGATAGACCCGTTGTTATCGGTCGTAGTAGCCATGCTGATCCTGCGCAGCGCCTGGAGCCTCGTGCAGCGCAGTGCGCATATCCTGCTGGAAGGTGCGCCCGAGTGGCTGGATATAGCGCAGATGAAGTCGAAAATTACGCGCCGTGTGCCGGCGGTGAGGGACATACATCACGTGCACGTCTGGGGCCTCACGCCGCAGCACCTGATGCTGACCATGCACGTGACCCTCGCGGAATCGCAGGCAAAAGCAACACCTATCGTGCGCCAGGTCAAATCGGTACTGCGCGAGGAGTTCGGAATCAGCCATTCGACCATCGAAGTCGAATCTGGCGACTGCTCCGACAAGACTTGACCCCTATAGGAGCGAGCGGTGCTCGCGACAGCGATGACTGGAAGCGTTGCCGGCAGGGTTGCCCTGTGAAGGAATGGCTCCCTTCGGTCCGCTTGATTTCCTTCACAGGGCAACCCTGCCGGCAACGCTGAATCGCCAGGCCCGGAATCCGAGCGAGGTTTGCACATCCGTGCCGCGAGCACCGCCCGCTCCTGCAGGGTCCAATGTGACCCGTTACGACTTCCGGTCGTCCGGATGAACGATGCCGATGTAGGGCAGGGTGCGATTCTGCTCTGCGTAATCGAGGCCGTAGCCCACCACCCATTCGTCGCCGATGGTGAACCCGAGATAGTCCACGTCGACGTCGGCCGTGGTCATGTGTGCCTTGTGCAGCAAGGCACAGGTGCGGATCGATGCCGGCTCGCGGGATTTGAGCATGTCGATCAGGTAGTGGAGTGTCTGGCCGGTATCGACGATGTCCTCAACGATCAGCACATGCCTGCCCGTGATACTGCGGCGCACATCCATGACCAGGCGCACTGCGCCGCTCGGCGCCGAGCCGTGCTCATAGCTGGAGACGGCAATGAACTCGATCAGCCGCGGGATGGTCAGCGCGCGTGACAGGTCCGCAAGAAAAATGAAAGACCCCTTCAGTACACCTAGCAGCACGATTTCACCCTTGTCGGCGTAATCCGCAGAAATCTGCGCTGCGAGTTCGCGTACCCGCGTATGTATCGTGGATTCGCTGATCAGAATCTCGGGTTTCGTGTGCATGGTAGTCATTCCGCGCGGTGCCGTCCGTTCAGGTGCCATCGGTGTTCATGTGGTGTCGTGCATGCACCGGTCGCATCAATGCGTTGCTGACCAATGCGATTGCCAGCAACACGGCCATCAGCACCATCGTCGAATTGTACAGTCCGCTGGTCGGGTCCGTCGTTCCCGCCGGCGCGATTTCCATGAGTCGCGCAATAGTAACGGTCTTCTGTTCGATCAGGAGTTCGAGCTGATCTATCGAAGCACCAAAACGAGCCAGGAATGCCTCGGAATCGATCGTCGCCATCAGGTCGTGAATGGCCTTGTTCACCGAGTGCTCCCGCAAAGACGTGATGGCCAGCGGGCCGACAACGCCCGCTGTGCTCCAGGCCGTAAGCAAGCGGCCGTGTATGCCGCCCACGTAACGCGTGCCAAAGATGTCCGCGAGATATGCCGGGATGGTCGCAAATCCTCCGCCGTACATCGTGAATATGATCATGGTCGCGGCGTAGAAATACACCAGCCAGATCACGGCCGGATCGGCGCTGACCCGTTGTGCGGTGAACGGGATCGACAGGTACAATATGATGCCAAGCACGAAAAAGATCCAGTAGGTATTGCGCCGGCCGAGGTAGTCCGACGCGCTGGCCCAGATGAACCGGCCCACCATGTTGAATGCACTGATCATGACCACGTAGGTTCCGGCAAATGCGGCATCGACGATGCCGGGCAGGGTGGTACCGAAGATCTCGGTGACCATGGTCTTCGCCACACCCAGGACACCGATGCCCGCGGTGACGTTGAAACAAAGCACGATCCACAGCTGATAGAACTGCGGCGTCTTCAGCGCCTGATCGATGTCGACGTCGTTGCGGCTGATGAGCCGGTGCCGTTCATCGTGTGCTGGTTCGGTCCAGCCCGTTGGTCTCCAGCCGGGTGCCGGCAGTCGATAGGAGAACGCGGCTGCCAGCATCACCAGGAGGTAGACGAATCCGATGAGGAGAAAAGTCTCTGCGACACCGGTATCGCCGGTGTTGACGACATACACGCCTTCCGGGCCGGGCAAGGTGAGGTTGCGGGCTTCCGCCGCCCCGATGGTCACGACCTCCTGCAGAGTCCCGGCGATATCCGCGTAGCGCCTGCCTTCCCGAGTGATCAGTTCAACCTCGGAAAGGCTGCCGAGATATTCCGGGGCCTGGTAGAACAGCTTCAGAAAATACTCTTTCATTGGCGCGCCTATCATGGCACCACCGCCAAAGCCCATGATGGCCATGCCGGCCGCCATGCCCCTGCGATCGGGAAACCAGCGTATGAGCGTACTGACCGGCGACACGTAGCCTAAGCCCAGTCCGCAACCCCCGATCACGCCATAGCCCAGGTACAGTAGCCAAAGCTGGTGCGTCAGGATGCCGGCGGCACCGATGATGTAACCGCCGCCCCAGCAGCAGGCGGCGACCACGCCGACCTTGCGCGGCCCGACCTCTTCAAGCCACTTGCCGGCAAAGGCGGCTGACAGACCGAGAAAGACGATGGCGACGGTGAAAATCCAGACGACCTGGGACAAGGTCCAGTCACCGGAGGCGCTGGTCACCACGCCGAAGACCCGGGTAAGCGGCGGATTGTAGATACTCCACGCGTACACCGAACCGATGCACAGGTGAATCGCCACGGAAGCGAACGGTACGCGCCAGCGATTGTAGCCGGGTGGC
>DATICC010000474.1:0-4060 GCA_035457045.1 Woeseiaceae bacterium
AATGACCGAGGTATCGTCGCTGTTGCGGGCCTCGTGGAAAGCGCGGCCGGCCTCCTCGATCCGGTCCTGCCGGATCAGCGCCAGGCCAATATTGTATTGCGCAAGGTGGTACCAGTCCGGGTACTCGAGCGCAATCCGCCTGAACGAGAGTTCTGACCCCGCGTAGTCACCGATCCGGTACTGGCAGACCCCGATATTGTAAATAACCGGCACCGTTCGCATCCCCTCTTCCATCGCGATGCGAAACTGCTCAAGGGCACGATCGTAGTCACCGCTCTCGAAATGGCGGCTGCCTGAGGCAAATGCCTGTTCGGCCCCGGGCGACCAGTCGGCAGCCTGCAGATCGGTGAAGTGCAGGCCGATGAGCGCACCGACCAGCCACTTGCTGTTTGTCTTCATCAACCGGCAGTTTAATGCCAGCGGGTATCAGGCGCTCAGGCTTATGGCTGTGGCGGCGTGGGCAAATCGTCCGGTGGCCCGCCCGGCGGCTCATCGGGCGCGTTGCCGCGCCCGGCGTCTTCGCGGTTCTCCCGAGCCTGTTCTGCCATCTCCTGGCCAAATTCCCGCCCCCTCTCGCGGGCGTTCCCGGCGGTTTCGAGACCATCCTCGCGATTCTCGCGAGCTTCATCTGCCGTGTCCTGTCCCTTGCTGCTGTTGTCATCGCCGGTGTCCCTTGCCGGCCGTGGCAACTCGATGGTTTTCGTGACGGCGTCCGGCCGCGTAGCGCCCGGCGGCATCAGGACCATCGTCACTTCCAGCTCGGCGAACGTCGCATCGTCAGGCTTTGTGTTCTGCGCAATTGCCGCATCGTTCGCGGCGATTGCGACTGCCATGGTCGCAGCAACAGTTGTGAAACGTTTCATCCCTATACTCCCTGTACTTGCGTCAGGCAGCGTCGCCGCTGCTCAGCGCATGCACATCGACAGTGAAAGTCTTCAGTTTGTCGCCATGATAGACCTCGACGATCAGCTGTCCGCCCCCCTGGCCGTTGGTCAGGACGGGCAGTGTCAGTTCGTTAATGCCGGGCTCCAGGTCGGTCGTCCAGCGGATATCGCGCTGTCCCTCGAAACCCTCCAGGTCGATTGCACCGCGCAGTGCGACATGGATCTCGGCGCGCCTCAGCGCTACTGCCGACTCTATGCCGATGTTCACATAGCCCGGTTGATGCGAAGCAATGGCGACCTGCGGAATGTAAACGTCCGGCCGCTCGCCCGGCCCCGTCAAAGTCAGCCACAGCGCCGCCACGAGGCCCGCGGCTGCAGCGCCGGCCGCAGCCCCGGCCCAGAATCCGTTCGGACGAAGAATGCCTGCGCGGCGCCCGGCGGTAGCCGTCTCGATGATCCGGTCAATCGCATCCCTGTGTGGTTGCGGCACCGGGGCGGCGCGAACGGTATGCAGCGCATCGAGTGCCGAGAGTGCATCCCGGCAATCACCGCAGCCTGCCAGGTGCTCGATGAGCTGGCCGCGGCTTCCGGCATCCGCCCAAACCAATGGGTCAGCGAGCCGCATGCTGCAATCCTCACATTTCATAACCGTTTGCCTCCACCAATGTGCCTGACCTCACCCGTACCCGCCTGCAGCATCCTGCCAAGCAGCACGCGTGCCCGGTGCAGACGTGACTTCAGGGTTCCTTCCTTCAGCCCCGTTATCTCGGTCAGCTCCGCCAGCGTGTAACCCTCTATGTCGTGCAGTGCGAGCAAAGCGCGATTGTCCCGATCGATATGCGGCCAGACGCTGACCAGTCGTGCCGCTTTCGCCGACCATTCCGCCTGCTCGTCCGGACCCGGGCTTCCTGCTTCAAGTGTCGCGAGCAGGCTGTCATCCAGCGCATCAACCTGGCGGCGGTCGTGGCGCCGCGTGAGGTCGACGAAAAGGCGGTACATGACCCGCATCATCCACGCGGACGGCCGCTCGAGCTGCTCGATTTCCTCGAACCGGCGCCAGGCCCTGCCGCAGGTTTCCTGCACCAGGTCCTCTGCATCCTCCACCGATTGCGTCCAGCGGTACGCGACGCGATAGAGCGACATGTAATGCTGCCTGACCAGCGCTTCGAAACGCTTCGCGCCCTGGCGGCGCCCGTCAAACAGCCGTATCGATGCCATAGTGCTAACACGCGCAGGGACGATTCACGTTCCACGAATGTAGCAGCCTGCAACGCACGGGGTTCGGCAATTGATGGGTCGATTATGTCAGATTCATGCAACGCACTTCGCTCCCATGCGTGTAAAGGTCTGGCACGGACCTAACGTGGCGCGGCAAGCGCCCGGCCCGGCCCACTTGTTTTCAAGAAAATCAGGGAGAAAGGCGTTATGAACAGGACATTCACCGGCTGTCATCTGGCGGCCCTGGCCGCCACCCTGCTCGCTGTTGCCGGTTGCGGCGGCAGTGGGTATAGCGACGACGAAATGGACCCGAATGCTACCGGCAGGCTTTCCATAGGCATCACAGACGCGCCCGTGGATGAGGCAGCTGCCGTGGTCATCGCCATGACGGAGTTCGAGTTCAAACCGGTTGACGAGGACGAACCGCCGTTTCGCGTCGCCGTCGAAGGCGCGCCGCGGCAGTTGAACCTGATTGATTTCACCGACGGTGCCGCCGCGATCATCATCGACGGTGAGGAAGTACCCGCGGGCGACTACGAATGGATGCGCATTTACTTCGATGAGTCGCTGTCCTACGTACAACTCGAGACGGACGGTACTATGTATCCGTTGTTCATACCGAGTGGCGCGCAGACCGGTTACAAACTGGTGCAGGGCTTTACGGTTCCCACCAACGACGAAGTAACCTACATGCTGGATTTCGACGTCCGCAAATCGCTGCTCGAGCCGCCCGGACTTGGCCTCGTCAACGGCGTGCGAACCTTCCTGCTGAAACCTGTTGTGCGAATGATGAACGTAGCAGATGCCGGCGCCGTAACCGGCGCCGTCGACCCGAGCCTCGTGGATATAATGAACGAACGCTGCCTGCTGGCCGAACCGCCGCTGACCGGCAACGCCGTCTATGTTTTCGAGGGCATGGATGCGGTACTCGACGATGTGGCCGATGCGGAAGAGCCTGGCGATGAGTTTGCCGGTCCGCTGACCAGTGACGTTGTCGACCTTAACGAGGAAAACGGTGATTACGAGTATCACCTGATGTTCCTGCTGCCCGGTACGTACACGCTGGCATTCACCTGCTCGGCAATGGCAGACGGCGCCGGAGACGATGATTACCCCACGCCATCCGAGAGCGGCTTTGATTTCGACGCACAGATAAACGTCGACATCGTCAGCAACGAAGTGAAGACCTGCAATATCCCGGCGCCCGACTTCCAGCCCGACCCCTGCTGAGCCCCCGGCAGCCGTGTACCGGTACTCGAGTTGTTGCAGCTCGACGCCGACCTTCGCAACGATTTGAGGATCTGTACACGGCGCCGGATTTTCGCACCGGCGCCGGACCCGATGTGGTAGTTTAGGCAGCAGAAGTGCAGGTATTCCGCCAGCGCAGAATGCCGCATGACAACAACAAGACTGCCCGGAAGGCCGCATTATGATCTACATCGTCGCCGTCACTATCTACGTCCTTGCCCTGCTCGGCATCAGCATTTACAAAACGCGGTCCGTCAAGTCCGCGGATGATTTCATGGTTGCCGGCCGCCAGGTGCCGATCTACATACTCGTCGCAACCCTGGTCTGCACATGGATAGGCTCCGGCAGTCTCTTTGGCACGGCGGGCCTTACGTTCCGCACGGGCATATCGGAGCTGTGGTTTTCGGCCGGCGCCTGGCTGGGCATCCTGATCGTCTACCTGATCGCCGCACGTGTGCGCCGCATTGCCCAATACACGCTTACCGACCTCCTCGAGAAACGCTACAGCCAGCTCGCCAAAGTGCTCGGCACGATCACCATCATCATCGCTTACATGGTGATCGCCGGTTACCAGTTCAAAGGTGGTGGACGATTCATTTCGATTCTGTCCGAGGGATCCATCACGCCGGAGACCGGCATGATGTTCGCGGCGATCCTGATCATCGGCTTCACCGTGCTGGCCGGCATGGTTTCGATCGTCTCGATCGACA
>DATICC010000475.1:0-14413 GCA_035457045.1 Woeseiaceae bacterium
GGTTTGCCGGTAATTCGCGAAACGGTGTTTCGATATCGAATTTGTAGTGAGCGGCGAGGCTCTGGATCATCTGGAAGTAGTAGGTGGTCTTGCGGTCCCAGCCGCGAATCGCACCGCCTGCGAGCGACAGCTCCGGATTGACGATTACCCGTTCGGGATCGAAGAACTGCTTGACGCCCAGTCCGTCGCAGGTCTGGCAGGCGCCACTCGGGTTGTTGAAGGAAAACAGGCGCGGCTCGAGTTCCGTCAGGCTGTAGCCGCAGATATTGCAAGCGAAGCGGTCCGAGAAAACCAGCTCCTCGGCGCCGCGATCGTCCATGTACGCCACGCGCGCAACGCCATCGGCGACGCGCAGCGCGGTTTCGAAGGATTCCGCGAGCCGCAACTTGAGGTCGCTGCGTACCTTGAACCGGTCGACTATCACATCGATGCTGTGTTTTTTCCGCAGGTCAAGCTTTGGGGGGTCGTCGAGTTCGCAGACTTCGCCGTTAATGCGCGCGCGGACGAAGCCCTGTGCCATCAGGTCCTGCATGAGCTGCAGGTGTTCGCCCTTGCGGTCGGCGACCACCGGCGCGAGCAACATGAGTTTGGTGTCCTCCGGCAGTGCCAGAACCTGGTCGACCATCTGGCTGATGGTTTGTGCTTCGAGCGTGACGCCATGATCCGGGCAACGCGGAATTCCGGCACGAGCGAATAACAGTCGCAGGTAATCGTGGATCTCGGTGACGGTACCTACGGTGGAACGCGGATTGTGTGATGTCGATTTCTGTTCGATCGAGATGGCGGGTGACAGGCCGTCGATATGATCGACATCCGGCTTCTCCATCATCGACAGAAACTGGCGCGCATAGGATGACAGCGACTCGACGTAGCGGCGCTGGCCCTCTGCATAGATCGTGTCGAAAGCAAGCGACGACTTGCCGGACCCGGACAGGCCGGTAAATACGATCAGCCTGTCGCGTGGCAGGCTCAAATTCAGGTTCTTGAGGTTATGCGTCCTTGCGCCGCGTATATCGATTGACTTCATTGGGATTCCGTGTGTGCATCGGGTGTGCAACGAACAACCTGCTAATATACGCCGCCGCTTCGCCCCGGCGCAAAGCGCCGAAGTGCATACATTCAAATCACCGAAACTTCCATGAAAGAAGACGCCAACCGATTGCTTGCTGCGATGCTGCCCGATGAGCGGCGCGCAGTCGGCATCGTGGCGCTGATTGCAATGATCAGGATGTTCGGGCTGTTTGCATTGTTGCCGGTGCTATCTGTCTTTGCCGGGGAACTTGAAGGCGCAACGCCGCTCTTGATCGGGCTGGCGGTGGGCGCCTACGGACTGACGCAGGCAGCCTTGCAGATTCCGCTCGCCGTGCTGTCCCATCGCTACGGGCGCATCCCGGTCATTTTGGGCGGGCTGGCGGTTTTCGCCGCGGGCAGCATCCTGGCGGCGCAGAGCGAAACCATACACGGCGTCATTGCCGGGCGCCTGTTACAGGGGGCAGGCGCCGTATCGGCGACCCTTGCCGCGCTGCTCACGGATGCTACGCGGGAACAGGTACGCACCCGGACCATGGCGATTTTTGGTATCGGTGTCGGCTTTTCGTTTCTGCTCGCGCTGGTGGCCGGCCCCGTGATCGCGGCGGCTACCAGCGTACGGTCGCTGTTCTGGCTGGCTGCGGCCCTGGCCGGCGTGGCGGCCTTGCTGCTGCTCGCGCTGCCCCGCGCCATACCGCGGCCGGTGAAGCACCGGCCAGGCGGGATCAGGGCAGCGTTTCGCGGCGACCTGCTGCGCCTCGATGCCTACGTGTTCCTGCTGCATACGCTGCTGACAGCGAGTTTCGTTGCTCTGCCTTTCCTGCTGCGGAACGAATTGCAGCTGGTCATGACGGGTCAGTGGAAGGTCTATGTGCTGGCGCTGCTCGTCTCCCTGGTGGGTACCGTGCCGCTGATCGTCGCCGATGAACGTGGCGGCAAGCGCTGGACCCTGACCGCGGCTATTGCCCTGTTGATCGCGGGGGAGCTTGCGCTGGCGCTTGCCGGCTTCTCCACCACAACGGTGGTGGTGGCCCTGGCGATATTCTTTGCCGGCTTCAATTTTCTCGAGGCCGGCCTGCCGGCTCGGCTGTCGCTTGCCGCCGAGGGCGAGATTCGCGGCGCGTCCTTTGGCGTCTTTTCCAGCTCACAGTTTCTTGGCGCTTTCGCCGGCGGACTCCTCGGAGGCCGCTTTCTGGCCGGCGGTCAGCCGGGCACCGTCTTCCTCGCCTGCGCCCTGGTCGCCGGCCTGTGGCTGTTGCTGCACCAGGGCTATGGAAGGAGCAGTAATCGCGACAAAAGCTCTGGAAATCGGGCTGGCAATTGAGGCTCAAGGCCCTACAATAGGCTCCCCCTGCGCCGCAGGGACCAGCCAGCAGGCGACCAACGTCGATACCGCCGGCAACACCATCAGAACAAGCGAGAGTGCCCATGGCCCGTGGAGTAAACAAAGTCATTATTGTCGGCAATCTGGGAAACGATCCGGAGACCCGCTACATGCCGAGCGGCTCGGCCGTGACCAATCTCAGTGTGGCGACCAACGAGTCGTGGAAAGACAAGCAGACCGGCGAACAGAAAGACCGCACGGAATGGCACAAGGTGGCGATGTTCGGCCGCCTGGCGGAAATTGCTGCCGAGTACCTGCGGAAGGGCTCCCAGGTGTACATCGAGGGCAAGCTGCGTACGCGGAAATGGCAGGATAAGGACGGACAGGACCGCTACACCACGGAGATCGTCGCCGATGAAATGCAGATGCTGGGTGGCCGCTCGGGCGGCAGCGGCGGTGCGCCGGCGATGAACGACAGCGGAGAACGCAGCCCGCCGCCGCGAGCCTCAGGCGACGACTTCGACGACGATATTCCATTCTGACGGCCGAAACGCGAGCCGGGACCAGAGCCGGAGTCCGCATGCAGAAAAAGCTCTACATCAAGACCATGGGCTGCCAGATGAACGAGTACGACTCGGACAAGATGGCGGACGTGCTGCGCGCCTCGCACGGCTACGAGATGACTGCCGTACCGGACGATGCCGACCTGCTCTTGATGAACACCTGCTCGATTCGCGAGAAAGCGCAGGAGAAGGTGTTTTCCGAACTCGGCCGCTGGCGCGCTTTGAAAGAATCCCGCCCGGGCGTGATGATCGGTGTCGGCGGCTGTGTTGCGAGCCAGGAGGGCGAGGGCATCAGCCGGCGCGCGCCGTTCGTCGACATGGTGTTCGGGCCGCAGACCCTGCACCGCCTGCCGGGCATGCTGGATGAGGCGCGCGACAAGGGCCGGCCGGTCGTCGACATCTCCTTTCCTGAAATCGAAAAATTCGATTGCCTGCCGAAGCCGCGCGCAGAGGGACCGACCGCGTTCGTTTCGGTCATGGAGGGTTGCAGCAAGTATTGTTCGTTCTGCGTCGTGCCGTACACGCGCGGCGAGGAAGTCAGCCGCCCGCTCGACAGTGTCATCACCGAAATCGTCGCACTGACAGAACAGGGCGTGCGCGAAGTCAACCTGCTCGGGCAAAACGTCAACGCCTATCGCGGGCTGATGCACGATGGCCAGGTCGCAGACCTGGCAACACTGATCTACTACGTCGCCGCCATAGAAGGCATCGGGCGAATCCGCTTCACAACGTCTCACCCGGTCGAATTCACCGACAGCCTCATCCAGGCCTACGCCGAAGTCCCGAAGCTCGCGAGCTACCTGCACCTGCCGGTACAGCACGGTTCGGACCGGGTCCTCGCCCGTATGAAGCGCGGCCATACGGTGATCGAATACAAGCAGAAGATCCGCAAGCTGCGCGAAGTCCGGCCGGGACTGTCGTTGTCGTCGGATTTCATAGTGGGTTTCCCGGGCGAGACCGACGAGGATTTCGAGGCGCTCATGAAACTCGTCGCCGAGATCGGATTCGACCTGTCCTTCAGCTTCGTCTACAGCCCGAGGCCCGGAACGCCGGCGGCAGGCTTCGCCGACGACACACCGCCGGAGGTGAAGAAGAACCGGCTGCAGATCCTGCAGGCACGCATAACCCAGCAAGCCATGGCAATCAGTCGCGGCATGATAGGCAGCACCCAGAGGGTGCTGGTGGAAAAGCCCTCGAGAAAAGGGGCCGGCCAGGTTTGCGGCCGCACAGAAAACATGCGCTGGGTGAATTTCGACGGCGATACGTCGCTGATAGGCCAGTTCGTGGACGTCGTGATCACCGAGGCGCTGCCCAATTCCCTGCGTGCCCGCCGCGTCGCATCGAGGGTTGCGGCCTGACCCCACGCCTGTGCCTCCGGGCTTGCGCTGCAGGAGCCTGCATTGCAGGCGACTACCTGACGCTGGCACCGCAGCCGTGGGCATGTGCAGCTAACCCTTCGCGCTCAGAAAAAATACCTATTCGCGCGAAGGGTTAGCGGCACATTCCCACCGGCACGATGCTAGCGCGTGCTGCGGCGACCGATCTTGCGCATATCCAGCCGGCGACGCGGTGACATGCCTTTCGAGCGAATAGGAATTTTTTCTGAGTGAGAAAGGCATGCCGCCGCGGCGCCGGCGTCAAGTACGGCTCCGATCATCGCGTCGCCTGCAATGCAGGCTCCTACAGCACAAGCCCCAAGCCGCCGACGTGTCATGGAGGCAACGCAAGCCCCGTGGGCGGTGCCGGGGCGGCTGGCAGGTCCGCCCGGACGGGCATAAACAGGGGTCCGGGGGCATTCCGGGTATGGTTTTGGTGGTCCGTGTCACAGTGGTTGGTTATAGTCCGGCTGTACCATTGGCCTATCCTGAGAAAGGTTGATACGACTGACATTGAATGCTGTAAAAACATCCGAGGACATCGTCCTCGAACCCGCCGATAACATCCGTCTCGCCAATCTCTGCGGACAGTTCGATGAGCACCTGCGACAGATCGAACGCCGCCTCGACATAGAAATAGCCAGCCGTGGGAATCGATTCCGCGTGACCGGTCATCCGGGCGCGACGCATATCGGCAGTGAAATCATTCGCCATCTGTTCCAACTCACCGGGTCCGAAAGACTTGATCCGGAGCGCGTCCACATGTGTTTGCAGGAGTCGGCCATGAACGACGGTCATTTTGCTGAAGCGGAAGTGTTGACTGACGAGCAGTACACGGACGGAAGTCCTTACGAGATCCAGACGCGCCGCAAGCGAATTCGGGCGCGGAGCGCCAATCAGCGCGCATATCTCAAGAGCATCAGCGAGCACGACCTGGCTTTTGGCATAGGACCTGCGGGCACTGGCAAGACTTATCTCGCCGTCGCCAAGGCCATCGACGCACTCGAAACCGAACAGGTACGGCGCATCGTGCTGGTACGCCCTGCGGTCGAAGCGGGCGAGCGGCTCGGCTTCCTGCCGGGCGACATGTCGCAGAAGGTCGACCCGTACCTGAGACCGATGTACGACGCCCTGTTCGACATGCTGGGCCCGGAACAGGTGGCCCGTCTCATCGAGCGCAACGTGATCGAAGTGGCGCCACTTGCTTTCATGCGCGGCCGCTCGCTGAACGAATCGTTCGTCATACTCGATGAAGCTCAGAACACCAGTGTGGCGCAGATGAAGATGTTCCTGACCCGCATCGGTTTCGGATCGCGCTCGGTGATAACGGGCGACATCACGCAGATCGACCTGCCGGCCGAACAGCAGTCAGGCCTTAAAAATGCCATCAGCATCCTCTCGGATGTGAGGGGCATAGCCTTCACGTTCTTCACCCCGCAGGACGTGGTGCGCCATGAACTTGTGCAACGCATCGTCGAGGCCTACGAAGCGAACGGCAATGGTCACGAAAAAACCAACGGCAAGAGCAACGGCAATGGCAGGAGCAACGGCAAGAGCCACACGAACGGAAACGGCTGATGCCTGCGATTGATGAGCACGGTTGTCGACGTTGACGTACAGAATGTTTCCAGCATTGACGGGGTTCCGCAAAGCGAGCTGATCGGCGACTGGATCCGCGAAATACTGTCCGTTGCGTGCCCCGGCCAGCAGTCCGCCCTCGAGATGGCGGTACGAATCGTCGACGAAGACGAAAGCCGTGACCTGAACAATCGCTTCAGGAACGTGGACAAGCCGACCAACGTGCTGGCCTTTCCTGGCGACGACATGGGGCTCGCTGCACTTCGCGATGGAGCCGAGCCGGCTGCGCTCGGCGATGTCGTCATCTGCGCGCCCCTGGTCCTGCACGAAGCAGCCGAGCAATCGAAAGACCCGCGCGATCACTGGCTGCACCTGTTGCTGCACGGCACCCTGCATTTGCTGGGTTATGACCATGAAAATGCGCAGGATGCGGCCGAGATGGAGGCATTGGAGACCCGAATCCTTGCGGCACGGGGCATCGGCGATCCATACCGCGACCGGTGAGATTTAACTGTTACAATCGTGGACGAGGGAGAATGCCGGCCGGGTGTGACGTCAGAACGGCCGGTTCAATCAAACCAGAGAAATGAACGACAAACCGCCCGCGAGCAGCGGCACAGGGTCAACCGGGATATTCAAGCGTGTGGTGCGCGCGATTCGGGGCGAACCCTGGAGCCGCGAAGAAATACAGGACCTGTTCCAGCACTCTGATAACGTTTTCGCCCCGGAAGAGCAGGAGATGCTTTCCGGTGTTCTCGAGGTAGCCGAGATCCAGGTTCGCGACGTCATGGTGCCGCGTGCCCAGATGGTCGTCATCGGGCGCGACCAGAGCCTCGATGACATGCTCCAGGTCATTGTCGAATCCGGCCATTCGCGATTCCCGGTAATCGGAGAGGATCGCGACGAGATTGTCGGGATACTGCTGGCCAAGGACTTGCTGCGATTCTTCAGCAATCCGGGGGAAACGCAATTGCGCCTCGATCGATTCATCCGGCCGGCTGTCGTAATTCCGGAATCCAAGCGCCTGAATGCGCTGCTCAAGGAGTTTCGCGACAGCCACAACCACATGGCGATCGTGGTGGACGAGTACGGCGGCGTCTCCGGATTGCTCACCATCGAAGATGTGCTCGAGGAAATAGTCGGCGAGATCGGCGATGAACACGATCCGGCGGTGGACATGTTCATTCAGCAGGAAGCGGATCGTGACGGCAGGGCCTGTTACGCGGTGCGCGCGCTGACCCGCATCGAGGATTTCAATGAGTACTTCAATGCGCAGTTGCCGGACGAGGACTACGACACCGTGGGCGGGCTGGTGATGGCACAGCTGGGCCGGTTGCCGAGACGCGGCGACGTGGTGCAATTCGGCGATTTCGAGTTTCGCGTCACGAAGGCGGATCGGCGGCGGGTCGACACGCTTCAGGTGCAACGCGCGCCCGGGCAGGATCGGTAGAGCTCACAGACGTCATAGCCATGAATCCGGAACACGCTTCATGGCTGCCCGCTGCGCGCAGGCAGATACAGGCCTTCGGGCAGGGTCACTCGAAAAAACTCCACCTGGCATACTTCGTCAGCGGCGCACTGCTCATGCTGAGCTTTGCTCCGTCCTCGCAATTCTGGCTGGCGCCGCTGCTCGTGTTGCCGCTATTGATCAGCGCCTTATACAGTGCGCCGCGGAGTGCCGCGTGGCATGGTTTTTACTTCGGCAGCGGCCTGTTTCTCACCGGAACGTACTGGTTCTATGTGTCGATCCATGTCTTCGGCCAGGCACCGCTGTGGATCGCCATGCTGCTGCTCGTCGGCCTGGTCCTCATCATGGGCCTTTATTACGCGGCAATGGCATGGCTGATTTGCCGTCTCGCCGGCGCCAGGCTGGCATCGTTTGTCGCCGTTGCACCCGCCGTCTGGGTGCTGGTCGAGTGGCTGCGCGGCTGGTTCTTGAGCGGCTTTCCGTGGATGACCCTGGGTTACAGCCAGATCGACTCGCCGCTGGCCGGGATCGCGCCGGTAGCCGGTGTATATGGCGTTTCAGCGGCGCTCCTCCTTAGCGCCGCGGCCTTGCTGGCAGCCATCCTGTCGGCTCCGCGACGCCGCAGCGTATATGCAGCCCTCGCTCTGGCCCCTTGGCTGGCCGGTTTCGCGTTGCAACAGATTCAATGGACGCAAGCAGCCGGCTCCCTGATCAGGACGACGATAGTGCAGGGAGGTGTATCGCAGGACCAGAAGTGGTTGCCCGAGCAGTTCCCGAAAACCCTGCAGCTGTACCGCAACGCCACACTTGGCGGACAAGACCACGAACTGATCGTCTGGCCGGAGGTAGCCCTGCCGGCTGCCATCGACCAGGTCGAGGACTACCTCGCAGAGATTGAATTCGAACTCGCGCTGAACAGGCAGTCGCTGGTGCTCGGCATACTCGAGCGCGATTTCGCCACCCAGGAAATATACAACAGCGTACTCATGCTGAACGGCCACGACCGGCGTACGTATCGCAAACGACACCTCGTGCCTTTCGGGGAGTACTTCCCGGTGCCGGATTTCGTTCGCAACTGGATGCGGCTCATGAGCCTGCCGAACAGGGACATGACGCCTGGCGAGCCGGTGCAGGCGCTGCTCGAAACCGCGTCCGGGGAGAAACTGGCGGTCGCCATCTGTTACGAAGATGCGTATGGCGCGGAACAACTCTATGCGCTGCCCGATGCCAGCCTGCTGATCAATGTCAGCAACGACGCATGGTTCGGCGACACCATCGCGCCGCACCAGCACCTGGAGATCGCGCGCATGCGTGCGCTCGAAGCAGGCCGGTACATGGTTCGGGCCACCAACAACGGGGTCAGCGCATTCGTGGATGACAAGGGCGGGATTCTCCGCTCCGGTCCGCAGTTCGAGTTCGCGGCGATGACGCTCGACATACCACCGATGTCCGGCCTGACCCCTTATGCGCGTGCCGGCAATCTGCCGCTCGTGCTCGTCCTGTTTGCCGTTGCCGCGGCGTTCGCCGGCCGCCTGAGGCCGGGCCGGGCAGCGTGACCCGGACCTACCGACCCAACCACTCCGCAACATTTCAATAACATAATAGATTATTTATATTCTTATATATCTGTTTTTAAACGATTTTATTCTGGAGTTGCCAGAAGTTCTATCAATCTATAGAATTCCGCCCAAATCCGGCAAAGACCAATAACCAGTGACACAGCATTCCGGGGGCAACCGTTATCAGGACCAGCGCAGGCAGGCAATCATGTCTGCTGCGGCGGTTTTTGCCGAGAAGGGATTTCACGGCTCGAGCACGCGTGACATAGCCGAACGCTTAGGCATCAAGCAGGGCAGCCTGTACTACTACTTCAAGTCCAAGGAGGAGGCGCTCGGTGAAGTGTGTCTCTTCGGTATCGAGGAGTACGTGCATCGGATGCAGGACATCGCGGCGAGCGATCAGCCCTTCGAGGCAAAACTGATGGCGACGGTTGCGTCGCACCTGTCGAGTTACCGCGAGAGAAACGAAGCGCTCAAGGTGTACAACGACGAGCGGCTGTATCTGCCCGAGGAGCGGCGCACCCGGCTGAAACAGATGGGCAGCCAGTACCGCAGGCAACTGGAAGGGATCTTCGAGCAGGGCAAGGAAAACGGCGTACTGCGTCCCTCGGTGGATTGCCACTTCGCCGCGCAGGCGGTGATAGGACTGTGCAATGCCTGGGGAGACATCATCGTTCGCGACCCGGACACCAACATATTCGACATCACCCAGAAGTGCGTGGACCTGCTGCTGAACGGTTTTGCCGAAAGACGAAAGACCACACGAACACAATAGGGAACTCAGGCAATCGGTGCCTGGCACATGGACAACAGACAAAAGGAAGCAAGGAAATGGCCGAACAAAAAGCAACCAACGTAACCTGGCACCACGGCGAGGTATCGCGCGACGATCGTTACCGCCTGTTGCGCCAGAAGGGCGCGACCATCTGGTTTACCGGGCTGTCGGGAAGTGGCAAGAGCACGATTGCCGTAGCGCTGGAAACCGCCCTCTTCAACCAGTCGAAGATGTCGTACCGACTCGACGGGGACAACGTCCGTCTGGGCATCAACAAGAACCTCGGATTCTCGGAGCAGGACCGCAAGGAAAACATCCGCCGCATAGGCGAAGTCGCCAAACTATTCGGTGACGCCGGCGTCATTTCGCTTTCGAGCTTCATCAGCCCGTACAAGGCAGATCGCGACGAAGTCCGCCGCCTGCACGAAGCGGCCAAGCTGCCATTCGTCGAGGTGTATGTCGATTGCTCGCTGGCCGTAGCCGAAAAGCGCGACCCGAAGGGCCTGTACAAGAAGGCACGTGCCGGCGAGATCAAGAACTTCACCGGCATCGACGATCCGTACGAGGCGCCGGAGAAGCCGGAACTGCACCTGCACACCGACCGCATGACGGTCGAGCAGGAAGTCAGCATGATCATCGACTATCTGAAAAAACACGGCATCATCGGCACCCGCCATTTCACCCGGGCCGATGACATGGCCGATTCTGTCGCAGCTGTGCGCTAGGAGACGAACATGATCAAGCCACACGGATCCAGTTCGCTCAAGCCGCTGCTCGTCAAGGACCCGGACGAGCGTCGTACCCTGCAGGCAGAGGCAGAGAAACTGCCATCGCTGCTGCTCAACTCCGCGGCCGCCGCCAACCTCGTCATGCTCGGCGGTGGTTACTTCACGCCGCTGAAGGGTTTCATGGACCTGAGCGATGCGCTCGCCGTCGCGAAAACCATGCACACGGCCGATGGCCTGTTCTGGCCGGTGCCGATTGTCAACCTGACCACCGACGTGCGTGGAATCGAGGGCGCCAGCCGAATCGCCCTGCGGGACCCGAACGTCGCCGGCCATCCGGTCATGGCGGTCATGAAGGTCGACAAGATCGAGCCTGTGACCGAGAAGCAGATTGAAACCATTACCCGCCAGGTCTACGGGACCGTCGACACCGCTCATCCCGGTGTTTCCGTGTTTTCCAGCCTTGGCAATTACTGTGTTTCAGGCAAGGTCAAGGTCCTGAACCTGAGTTACTTCGAGAAAGACTTTCCGGATACGTTCAGGACGGCAGTCGAAATCCGCCGTGAAATCGAATCGCGTGGCTGGGAAAAGGTCGTCGCATTCCAGACCCGCAACCCGATGCACCTGGCCCACGAAGAACTGTGCCGCATGGCCATGGAAAGGCTGGGCGCAGACGGCCTGGTCATCCACATGCTGCTCGGCAAGCTGAAGGAGGGAGATATCCCGGCCTCCGTTCGCGATGCCTGCATACGCAAGATGGTCGACGTGTACTTTGCGGAAGGCAGCGTGATGGTCAACGGTTACGGCTTCGACATGCTGTACGCCGGGCCGCGTGAAGCGGTACTGCATGCGATCTTCCGCCAGAACATGGGTGCGACGCATCTGATCGTCGGGCGCGACCACGCGGGCATCGGCAGTTACTACGGCCCATTCGATGCGCAGACGATTTTCGAAACCGCGGTGCCGGAAGGATCGCTCGAAATCAAGATCTTCGCCGCTGACAACACCGCCTATTCGAAGAAGCTGAGGAAGGTCGTGATGATGCGCGAGGCGCCGGACCACAAGCCGGAAGATTTCGTCGCACTGTCCGGCACCAAGGTGCGGGAGATGCTGGGGCAGGGCATTGCACCGCCTGCGGAATTCTCACGCCCCGAAGTGGCGCGCATCCTGATCGACTACTACCAGCTGGAAGACGCACCGGCAGCAAAACGCGCCTGATTTGACCACCCCGCCGGACGGACCAGTCTGGACGGCGGGGAGGCTTGCGCGTGCGGCGCAGACACCGACAGCGGCGGGTGTGTCGGGTGTCCTTCGGGGACCGTCGGCCCGCATGGACGCGGGCCGCGAGCCTACAGGGATGTATTCACGGCGTGTCTCCGAAGGACACCCGGCGCGACCGCCGCGTGCGATTGCCACAATCCCGCGTCATAAGCTGCGAGTCCTGTAGCGCGGTCAATATGCTGTATGCTCTCGGTTTTTGCGCCGGGCAGCCCGCGCGCAATCGATAATTGCATTTGCAGATCATGGAAAGCCGATACGATCCGGAAAAAGTGGAAGCCAGGGCACGGACCTTCTGGGAGCAGGAGCGTTGCTTCGAGGTCGGGGAAGATCCTGACAAGGAGAAGTTCTACTGCCTGACGATGTTCCCCTATCCCAGCGGCCAGCTGCACATGGGGCACGTTCGCGTTTTCACGATCAGCGATGTCATTGCGCGCTATCAGCGCATGCAGGGCAAGCACGTGCTGCAGCCTATGGGCTGGGATGCTTTTGGCATGCCGGCCGAGAACGCAGCCATTCAACGCGGCATTCCGCCGGCAAAGTGGACGTACAAGAACATCGACTACATGCGCGGCCAGCTGAAACGCCTGGGCTATGGTTACGACTGGAGCCGTGAGGTCACCACCTGCCGGCCCGAGTACTACCGCTGGGAGCAATGGCTCTTTACGCGACTGTTCCGAAAGGGCCTGGTCTATCGCAAGAATTCTGTCGTCAACTGGGATCCTGTCGACCAGACGGTACTGGCGAACGAACAGGTGATCGACGGACGAGGCTGGCGTTCCGATGCGCTGGTCGAGCGCCGCGAGATTCCGCAGTGGTTCATGAAGATCACGGCCTATGCCGAAGAGCTGCTGGATAGCCTGGATCGGCTCGACGGCTGGCCCGAACCGGTCAAGACCATGCAGCGCAACTGGATCGGTCGTTCGGAAGGCGTCGAGCTGGCATTCGCGGTCGAGAACGAGGACGAACCGCTCAGGGTCTTTACCACCCGGCCCGATACTCTCATGGGCGTCACCTACATGGCGGTCGCGGCCGAGCATCCATTGGCGGCCAAGGCGGCTGCCGGGAGTCCGAAGATCGCGGCGCTGGTCGAGGAGTGCAAGAAAACGCAGGCAGCCGAAGCGGCGCTCGAGACCATGGAAAAGAAAGGCATGCCGCTCGGAATCTCCGCCATACATCCGCTGAGTGGCGAGCAGGTGCCGTTATGGGTAGCCAATTTCGTACTGATGGGTTATGGCACCGGCGCGCTGATGGCGGTGCCGGGGCACGATCATCGTGACTGGGAGTTTGCAAAAAAATACGGACTGCCGATCCGGCAGGTCATCGAACCGCTGGACGGCAGCAAGATCGACGTGCAAGTCGCACCGTTCATCGACTACGGACGGGTGGTGAACTCCGGCGGGATGGACGGCATGAGCTACGCCGAAGCATTCGACTGGATTGCGCGGAAATTCGCGGACCAGGGTCTCGGTGAGCGTCGCATAAACTACCGGCTGCGCGACTGGGGTGTGTCGCGCCAGCGTTACTGGGGTGCACCGATACCCATCATTTATTGCGATGCTTGCGGGGCGGTGCCGGTACCGGACGAGCAGCTGCCGGTGGTCCTGCCCGAGGACGTGGAGTTCACCGGCGTCGGGTCGCCCCTGAAGCAGATGCCGGATTTCTACCAGACCAATTGCCCGGAGTGCGGCAAGGCAGCACGCCGCGAAACCGATACCTTCGACACTTTCGTGGAATCGTCCTGGTACTTTGCACGCTACACTTGCCCGGACAACTCTTCCGCGATGCTGGATAAGCGCGAGTCCTACTGGATGCCGGTCAACCAGTACACCGGCGGCATCGAGCACGCCATCTTGCACCTCCTGTATGCGAGATTCTTCCAGAAATTGTTGCGTGACGAGGGCTTATCGGCGGCCGACGAACCTTTTACCAACCTGCTGACGCAGGGGATGGTACTGAAGGACGGCGCCAAGATGTCGAAGAACAAGGGCAATACCGTCGATCCGCAGGTACTCATCGACCGCTACGGTGCGGACACCGTGCGCCTGTTCATGATGTTTGCGGCGCCTCCGGAACAAGCCCTGGAGTGGTCCGACGAAGGCGTGCAGGGAGCATTTCGTTTCCTCAAGCGGTTCTGGACGGCGGTCCATACGCACGTGTCGCAGCCGCGCGGCGAGAAAGTGGATCCTGCCTTGCTGGACGGCCCGCAGAAGGAATTGCGGCGCAAGACGCACCAGACCATCGCCAAGGTCAGCGATGACATCGGCCGACGCTACACCTTCAATACCGCGATAGCCGCGATCATGGAACTGTTGAACGCGGTCAATCGATTCGACGACTCGTCTCCGGCGGGACGGTCGGTGACTTCCGAGGCACTCGACGCCATCGTACTGTTGCTATCGCCGATCGTGCCGCACATAGCGCACGAACTGTGGGAATCGCTGGGACATGCCACGCCGCTCGTGTACGAGCGCTGGCCGGTAGCCGACACGGCCGCCATGGCGAAGGACCTGCTGGAGATCGTCGTTCAGGTCAACGGCAAGCTGCGCGGCCGGGTGTCCGTTGCGGCGGATGCGGACAGGGAAGCGATCGAGCAGCTGGCGCTGGCCGATGAAAACGTGCGCCGTTTCGTGGCCGATCATGCAATTCGCAAGGTCATCGTGGTGCCCGGCCGACTGGTGAACATCGTTGTCTAGGCTGACAGTCGCTGCAATCATGCTGGTGCTCGCCGGCGGCTG
>DATICC010000476.1:0-4613 GCA_035457045.1 Woeseiaceae bacterium
TCCATGCAACCCGTGTTCGTCGGCGAGTACCAGCGCTGGGGCGTAGACCGCGTCGGCGCACGACGCGCGGCATGGATCCTTCCGTTCTGGGACTTGCTGTCGACTGGCGCTATGTTGGCCTCAGGGACGGACTTTCCCGCCTCCGACACCGGCGATCCGCGCCATACGCTGTATGCGCTCGTGACACGCAAGGGATTTGATGGCCAACCCAAGGACGGCTGGTTTCCCGATCAGAGCATCGATGTCGAAACGGCGCTACGGTCGATGAGCCAGGGTCCAGCGTTTGCGGCGTACGAAGAAAGAGATCTCGGCACACTGGGCGTCGGGCGATATGCGGATTTCACGGTGCTCGCCGACGATCCGCGGAATGTTCTACCGGAAGCGCTGAGATCACTCGCCGTCACGATGACCGTGGTCGGCGGAAAAATAACCTTCAACGCTGCTGACTGAAAAAGGGTCGAACCGAATTCTCGGAGTGTCACCCGGATTACGAACATTCGGCCCCTTTTCTTGACCCCGATTCTTCAGCGCTCTGTGATGCGTAAAACGACGCGACGGTTCGCCGCTTTTCCTTCATCCGTGCTGTTGTCCGCGATCGGCTGCAGTTCCCCGTAGCCTCGTGAAGTTATGCGGGCCGGACTTACACCCTGGGAAATCAGGTAGTCGCGTACGGTGGCTGCGCGCCGGGCCGACAGGCCTTCGTTGTAGTCCACGTCACCGACGCTGTCGGTGTGCCCGGCAACCTCGACCTTGATGGTCGGATTGCGTTTCAGGGTTTCGGCGGCTTCCCGTAGCACGACGTCGGCGCCGGGCTGGAGCCGGTCGGAATTCCGTTCGAAATTGACGCCAGGCAGCTGGATCTCCTCCTTGATCTCGCAACCGTTCACGTCGACCTGCACTCCCGGGGGCGTGCCTGGGCAGCGGTCATTGCGATCCAGCACACCGTCGCGGTCCGTATCCGGTTCGCAGCCTCGCGTATCGACCGTGACGCCACGCATGGTGCCGGGGCAGTTGTCGTTGTGGTCGGCCACACCGTCACCGTCACTGTCGAGCGGGCAGCCGTTGGCATCGACGTAGACTCCGGCGGGCGTCCCGGGGCAGCGGTCTCGGCTGTCGGCGATGCCGTCGCCGTCACTGTCCGGGTCGACGGCGAGCGGTGCGGCGGCCGCTTTACGGCCGCCGAACGGGAATTGCAGGCCAAGACTCAGGAACTGGTCGTTCAGTCGCGAACTGAGCACGTCGTCCGATCGATAGCGGTATTCGGCGCGGAGCGCGACCGGAGAATCTCCGAACAGGTCCACCAGCAGACCGGCGCCGGCCGAGTAAGCCACCCCCTTCTCAGTAGCGGCCGTCTCGGGATTGACCTCGAGATAGTTTGCACCGACAAACAGGTATGGCGTCAGCCGATTCTCGCGCGCAAACAGCAATTGCAGGCTGGCACCTACATCGATGTGCGTTTGTGCCGCCGGCCCATCCGGAGTGTAGTAGGCACCGTAGCCTTCGAGGTTCCAGCTGTCGTGGAACGCCCAGCCGACGCCAAGCATGCCCCCGGAGACCCCGTCTTCGACGAGGCGATCGACATCGTCGTCATAGTAGGATGCCATGGCAGTAATGTATTTCTGCCCGGTCTGGGCATCCGCCAATGCGGTGGATACGGGGATGGTCAGTAGAAGAGGCAGCGCCAGGCGCCGCAGAAATCTGTACATGGCATCGCTCCAGGGAGCATTGCTCCGGTTACCGAATCCAATTCTAGCCGCGATTCGCCGTAACGGTAACCCCGATTCGGCGGTTTCGCGCCTGGACTTTGCACTTTGGCGGCCTTGGAGTTGATTTCCGGGAGATCCGGTGCCTACCAGACCGCAATGTAACTCAAGGCGGTGATGGCATAGTCACCTCCCGATTCGGTGACCACGCCGGTGCTGAAACTTGCGCGCAAGCCGTGGCCCCTGGCGATCGACTTGTACACCGTAAAGCCGAAACGTGAATTGCGTTGCAGGTCCGCCCTATCCACGGAATCAATCGTGGTGCGGCCGCCAAAATAGTAGTTGGCGTCGAGCGATGCCCAGAAGCTTTGGCCCACGCGCTTTACCAGGTGGAATTCGCTGGAGACTATCAAGTCCTGCTCACGGGTCGAGCCGACGAACTCGTCGTTATCGCCAAAAAGCCAGGCTCCCAGTTCAGCCTCGAACATCCAGGTCGGGCGGAATGGCCAAATGACACCGGCGGCCGGTTTCACGGCCCAGCGGTTGGCACCGGTATTGAGATACTTCTGCTCATCGTAGGTGCCGGTTGGCGCCTGTAGCAGCAGGCTCACGCCAACTATCGTCTTGGGATCGGCCTGCAGTGCCTGGAACCCGGCACCGTCCATCGCCGGCGCCCCGCGCAAATTGATCGAAAGCCGCGCTCGCGCGTCTCCGTAGCCGGATGTGTCGACGCTGATGAATTCGTTGTTGAGGAATCCCTCGGAAGTGCCCCAGCTGTAAGGCAGGCTGAGCTGAGCGTTGGCGGTGCGTCCGAACAGGCTGAAAGTGTGCTGATAGCCGACTTGCAGAAAATTGATCTTCGAATCGACACCGGTTACGGGCAAGGACGGATCCGTCACGATGTCGCCGCTGGAATACTGGTAACCGAGATTCAGCACATTGGTGCCGACCGGTGCCGGCCAGTACGCTCGCGGGGCAAGTTCCTGTGCCATTGCAGTCGACGCCAACAGCAGGAGCGGCAACAATGACAAATCGGGGCCAGAGCAACTTTTTCTTCGCATGGGACGTTACTTAGGTAGCTTGCAGAATGGGGGTCCGATCCGGATTTTCCGGGTTGGGATCGGACTCCGACGCTCGCTGCTGCAGTTGCAGCCGCCACATCTTCGCATAGTATCCGTTGGCTGCGAGTAACTCGCCATGCCGGCCGCGTTCGACGATGCGGCCTGCGTCCATGACCAGGATCTGGTCGGCGTTCATGACCGTAGAAAGGCGATGCGCAATGATCAGGGTCGTTCGGCCAACCTGGATGCGATCGAGCTCCGCCTGGATGGATTTCTCCGATTGCGAATCCAGAGCCGAGGTCGCTTCATCGAAAATAAGGACCGCAGGATTCTTCAGCAAGGCACGGGCAATGGCTACGCGCTGCTTCTCGCCACCGGACAATTTCAGGCCGCGTTCGCCTACCTCGGAGTTGTAGCCGTCCGGCAGGTTCATGATGAACTCGTGAATGTGTGCAGCGCTTGCGGCTTCTTCAACCTCGGAACGGCTGGCATCCGTACGTCCATAAAGGATGTTGTAGAAAATGGTGTCGTTGAACAACACGGTGTCCTGCGGCACGATCGCGATGGCGCTGCGTAACGATTGTTGCGTGTAATCACGAATGTCACGACCATCGATCGTGATGCGGCCGGCGTCGACGTCGTAAAAGCGGTACAGGAGGCGAGTCAGGGTCGACTTGCCCGAACCCGAGTGCCCGACGACCGCAACGGTTCCGCCGGCCGGGACCTCGAAACCGACATCGTGCAGAATACTGCGCCGCGCATCGTAACCGAACCTGACGTGCTCGAAACGAACCGTCGGTTGCGTTGCCCGAAGCACCGTGGCACCGGGGCGATCCTGTACATCCTGCCGCTCGTCCAGCAGGCCAAACAGGCGCTCCATATTGGTCAGCGCCTGCTTCACTTCGCGATACACCATACCGAGCAGGAACAGCGGCGCCGAGAGCTGCAGCAGGTAGGCGTTGACCAACACCAGGTCGCCGATGGTGAGATTGCCGGCCGTTACGCCTGCAGCGGCCCGCCACATCATCGCCGTGACGCCAAGGGAAATCAAAACGGTTTGCCCGAGGTTGAGCACGGCAAGTGAGGTCTGCGACTTGACCGTTGCGTTCTCGAGGTGCCGGAGGTTTTCATCGTAGCGAATCGCCTCGTGTACCTCGTTATTGAAATACTTGACGGTTTCGTAGTTCAGCAGGGAGTCGACCGCACGTTCGTTGGCACGGGTGTCCGCCTCGACCGCGGCACGATAGAAACGTGTCCGCCACTCGGTAATCGAAAACGTCCAGATGAAGTAGGCGGCCAGGGTGCCGAGGGTAATCAGTGCGAAACCCCAGTCATACGCCCACACCAGCACGATGGTGACCAGCAGCACTTCGAGCGCAGTGGGGAATATGGTGTACAACGTCCAGTCGAGCAGGTCGGCAACCGCACTGCCGCCGCGCTCGACGTCGCGCGCCACACCTCCCGTGCGGCGCCCGAGATGGAATCTCAGGCTCAATCCGTGCAAATGCCGAAAAACACGCAGCGTTATCTCGCGCGAGGCGCGCGCCATCACGCGGGCGAACACCACCTGGCGCAATTCGGTGAACAGCGTGACACTGATACGCGCCGCACCATAGGCAAGCAGGAACGCAACCGGCAGTAGCAACAGGCTCGGCTCGACGTTCAGCTGGTCGACTATGCCTTTCAGCAGGAACGGCACGAGCAGGTTGGCGAGCTTTGCGGCGACAATGAGCAGCAGCGCCAGTGTTATGCGGCCGATGTACGGACGCAGGTACGGCAGCATATCGCCGATGACGTGCAGGTCGCCGCGCGCACCGCTCGCGCGCGCAACCGGCTCGACAGTGGTGTC
>DATICC010000477.1:0-18527 GCA_035457045.1 Woeseiaceae bacterium
GGGGCGCAGCCTCGTGCGCACTACCTGCGGCGTTCAAGAGACGCGACAAGCTAATTCAAGAGAGTCTAAGACCCATGTAAATAGGGTCGGTGTGAAATTGGGGACGGAGCCCGGTTTTCGTGGCAAGAAGGCGTGGTTTGACCTGAATAGAGATTGATATGCCGCGCAGACCTCGACTCAAGGTAGCGGGCGTTCCGCACCACGTGATTCAACGCGGGAACAATCACTCGCCTTGCTTTTTCGCCGATGAGGATTATCGCTTCTACTTGCTGTGCCTGCAAAAAGGGGCGACGCGCTACCAATGCACCGTGCACGCGTATGTGCTCATGACCAACCACGTGCACTTGCTCGTGAGCCCGGGCACCGAAGACGGGCTCTCGTTGATGATGCGATATGTCGGCAGCCGCTACGTTCAGTATGTCAATTACGTCTACAGTCGCACCGGGACGTTGTGGGAGGGGCGTTTCAGGTCGAACCTCATCGAGAGCGAGCGCTATTTGCTGGCATGTTACCGCTACATCGAATCGAACCCCGTTCGCGCGCGCATCGTAGAAACCCCGGCGAAGTATCCCTGGTCGAGTTACAGCCACCATGCCGAGGGGCGTGAAAACAAGGTGATCCAGGACCATCCAATTTATGGCGCCTTGGGCAGTAAACCGTGGGAACGACAGCAGGCATACCGTGCCCTGTTCAGGCAGCCCGTGGGTGACAAGGAACTCGAGGAAATTAGAGCTTCGGTAAACGCTGGGTTAGTGCTGGGTGGGGACCGATTCAAGGACACAATTGAAGAAGCCGTAGCGCGCCGTGTGCGGCCTTCAAGAGGCGTGCGACCGAGGAAAGCGGACGGACGGCGTGCGGCGACTTGATTGGGAAATTCGGCTACGGAGCAAATGATCGTGGCGACAGCATTGGGACCTTCGGCCAGTTGGCCAGACGAATCAAAAGCAGCGCTCGAAACGGGGCTCCGTCCCCGTATGTTGCCATTTGTTCCATTTGCTTTCATTTGTTTTCCCATTCCGAGAATGACTCCGATTCAGTCTTCTAGCATGAGTTGGCGAATCATCGCGTTGTTGCACATAGTTGTGCTGCTCATGCCCGCGACCGTACTGGCGCAGTCGAGGCAGGAGAAAGTCGACGAGATCATTCGCATTCTCGTAACCGTAGACTATCCAATGTTTCGCATACAAGGTCTTCCCGCTCTAACTAGATCGAAAGCAACATCGCAGCTTTCGCGGCTCGGCAAGCAAGCTGAACTAGGCCCCGAGTGGAAAGCCGGCAACATATATTGGGACCGTGCAGCGGCGCTCCTTAGAAGTGATTTCCTTGGAAACTTAGACCGGAAGACCGCCAAGGATCGTCAGGCGGAGGCGAATTTCAAGGAGCGGCTCGAAGAGCTCTCCGACACGCAGCTCGACGAAGTTCTGGAATTCCACCGGTCTGAATTGTTCCGAAAAGCGATGCGCGCGGGTGACGCCATGCTCGTCATGTTTACTCGGCTCCTGCTTGTGATAGAGGACGACACAGGAACCCAAACGCCGCCGGATCCCAAGGATTTAGAGCGCGAGCTGGAGAGTTTCAAGCTGTCGCCCAGCGAGGAGGAGCAACTGGAAGGGTTTCGTCAATCGGCAGCCTATCGGCAACTCAATCGCGGGGCCGTGGGCGAGTTTCTCTCTACCATCGCCGATCCGTCGTCGCTGATGCAATTCCAGGCGAGCGAAACCACGGTAAGCGCCATCGGTCAAATCGTAGCGCAATTCAGAGAAGTCCACCGTGTTCCTCCGCCGTTGCCACGCGAGTACGAGGCTGATTTCATCACGAATCCCAACAAGGAGAAGTCATTCCGCAAGCTGGCCAATGCGGCCATGCGCGGGGACACCGAAGCGTTTTCGCGCATTCAGAAGGCGGCTGAGAGTGGCGAGCCGATTGCCCAGGTCGAGCTGGGGCGCCTGCATCAGATCGGACGCGGGTTACCCCAAGACCACAAAGCAGCGTTCGATTGGACACAACGGGCCGCAGCCCAAGGCTTGCCCCGTGCACAATTCAACCTGGGCGTTCACTATGAGCACGGTCTCGGCGTCGAGGCGAGCCCTCCCGATGCGGTCGAAAACTACCGTCGCGCGGCCGACCAAGGGTTCGCCCGTGCCCAGTTGGCACTCGGCCTGATGCACCGAACCGGCAAGGGTATGCCGCAGGATTTTCAGCGGTCATTGCAGTTCATTGAGGCAGCTGCGAAGCAATACTTGCCCGCCGCTGAGCTTGCGATGGCCGAAATCTACGATGTGGGTGCCGGCATCGGGCGCGACGAGCGCGTAGCCGACATGTGGCTAGACCGTGCGCGCGGCCAGGGTTATGCACCCGCGTCGCAATACCGGGCGCAGCGAGAGAAGAAGAAAGCCGAAATGCTTGCGCTCATCAAAGCCAGTCCGGATTCAGCCAAGGCATCGCCAACCGCAGTCGACAAGGCAGAGCTGAATCAACGCTTGCTGGCGGCGGTCAAGAACATCAACGTTGGGTACGTTCGTGAACTTCTCGATGCCGGTGCCGACATCGAGACTCGCGACACCAGGCCCCACACGGATGAGACACCGCTGCACCACGCGGCGCGAACCGGTAACGTCAAGGTGGCATCGGCGCTGGTGACCAAAGGTGCGGGTGTAAACGTGACAGCTCGTACGGGGTTCACGCCCTTGCATGTCGCCGCGGGACTTAATCGCCGCGCCATGGCTGAGTACCTCCTCAGCGTTGGCGCAAATCCGAACGCTTTGGACAGCAGTGCCGGCACGCCTTTGCACGCCGCTACTCTGCAGGGTCATGCTGCGATGGTTGTGCTGCTTCTTGAAAAGGGTGCCGATCCGAATTCTCGACGGGAGCGGGACGCCTATACGCCGTTGCATATGTTTTCGGACATCGGCCAATACTATGAACCCACGCACACGCAGATCATCGCCACTCTGGTGTGTCATGGGGCCGATATCAACGCCAAGAGCAAGCACGGCACAACACCTCTGGATCGCGCTCGTGATGATGCGTTCAGTGCGCTCATCGTGCACGGTGCGCTGCTTTCGAAACCCGAGGGACCCTATGCACTATTGGAGAGAGCCGCTCGATCCGGTCAAGCCAAACCGCTCGAATATCTGGAGCAACGAGGGCATTCGCTCCTGACGAAGGGTCCCGACGGGGTGACCTTGTTGCACGTGGCTGCTTCAAATAGCCGGGCATCGGCTCTTCACTACCTGGTCGGCAAGGGGCTTGACGTCAACGCCACCGATATCTCCGGGAAGACTCCTCTTTACTTTTCGGTGGCCGGCTGCCGAAAGGAGAACCTGGTGTTCTTGATCGGGAAAGGAGCTCGCGCAAACCACGTCTCCAAGCAGGGACGGACCGCTTTGCACGCAATTATAGGAATGGACTATCTCCTGTACCGAGAACACTGCGAGGAGACCGTACTCGCCCTGCTCGATGCGGGTGCTGACCCCCGGATCCACGATGAGGAAGGACAAACACCGCTTCATGTGGCGGCGCGACAGAAAAGGTTGCTGGAGAAGTTGCTGAGCTTGCGCGCGGACCCCCGGGCGAAAGACAAAAAGGGACGAACGCCCCTCCATGTCTACTCCTCTTACGGCAAGACTCCGGAGCCGGTTGACGTGCTCGTGAAAGCTGGCGCTGATCCCAACGCCCAGGACGTTCTCGGACGGACGCCGTTGCACATGTATGCGGAGTGGGGGGTAGGCGAAGAGGGGCTGGCCATCGCGAAAGCACTCGTCAGAAATGGGGCACGGACGAATGTGCGGGACATCAGTGGAGACACGCCGCTGGACGCCTTTACGAAGGCTCCGTACGGTCAAAGCCCCCGGGAGTACGGTGCCAACGCGCAGTTCATCAGGTTGCTGAAGGGAGAAATACCCTCCAGCCCCTAAAGCGCGAAGATCTGGATGCAAATTTCAGACGGATTTATGCGGCTTCTCGAAGACTAGAAATGCCCTTCATTGCAAGGTATCTCTTGAAAGCACATAGGCATAGCGTGGTTCAAGCCCGAGTCAGTTCATGCACGGGATTCGTTGTAGCGGCTGTGCTATTCGTTTCGTCATGCGCGTGCAGTAAATGGGGTCAGGTCCACTTTTCGGAGGCCGGCGCGTTGATCGGAAATGTGAACCTGACCCTATTTCTCAGGTTAGGCGCGTCCTTCCGGGACGAAGGTTTGAATGGGAGCGCGTTGTTGCCTAGCGTGCGGCGGCAATGCTTTTTATTGTGAACACCGTACCTGGGGATTGGTTCGAGGACCTGTAAAACTCAAAGTTGTAACTGAGGGCTCTAGCAATGGCTGACACCAACTTCCAAGCCGTTCTTTTTCCGCGTAGCAGCGGGGTGTTTTGAAATTCGAGTGACAGGGCAGCGGTGATAGTGGAAGCAATGGGGAATCAAACTGCTACTGAAATTGGGGAGTACGTCGGCCCGACCCCAACAACGACAAAGAAAACTCCCCCTTTATTGGGAGGCATCTCTTGAAGGCACATAGGCACAGCGTGGTCCGATCCCGAATTGCGTTCGTGTTCGCCGGTTTTGTCATCTGCGGATGCGTGTGGTCTGAAGATGACTTGACGTCAAGCCTATTCGCGACCGTTCGGCAGAGCAATTACTCAATAACTGATTTACCTACCGCGCACAGATTTGTGCTTCAAGGTCCGCGTGGCTCTCAGGAAAAGCAAGGATTGGTTTGGCTAGACAACCATCGCGTCATGTTCGTCGGCGTGCTAGGTAATGATCTGACATCCAAAGGGCTGTACATCTGGGATCTCCGTGCCAACTTGGTCAGCAAGTACAGCAATCACACAGAATTTTGCTTTGCTGAAGGATATATCTACGCAAGCGAATTTCACATCGAGCGTGTCAACCAACCAATTCGTCCTATTCGTTACGGAAACCTAGGTCAAGAGAAGGACGATACGTGTGATGTCTCGACTGGCAAAGGTTGCCATGGCCCATTGAACATGAGCTGCAAGCCTGTCCAATTCCGAGGGAAGGCCCCGTTAGGCCCCGACTCAAGCTACATCATCGAGCTTCGCACTGGTGACGGTGCGCTGGTCGATCCAGTGTCGCGAATGATCGTTCTCGACCGTATGCCAAAAAGTATCAAGCAGCAACAAGAGTTCTTCAGTCGTCCGCTTCTCTTGCTTTCCGGGCGTTATCCGAGTGGCAAACCGCTTCCAATTATGGCTTTAGAAGAAGTATCAATACAGGGGACAGCGTATTCCGAGTTCGACAAACAATATGTATTTCTCACCACTCGACCCACAGACGGAGTTCCGGGCCATACGACGATTTGGCCCAAGCATCAGCCCCAACCCGTCTATCTAGTGAACAAGGACGGGGGGGGCCGAGCCATTCACATACCGTCACATCGGGATTGGAACAAGATTCATCTAGCCATGGCCGCTGTGCCTGGTCTTGTGTTCATCGGTTCAGGCGCGTACGCCAACGAATGGGGCGGCATATTCCTTCAGGACGGCAAGAGCGCTTGGGTACTCGATCGGGGGAAAGCTGAGGCACTAGCAGTGTCGCCGGACGGCTGCAAAGCGGCTTACGCCATTTTCAAGGACTACGGTAAGACAAAGATCGATATAGCAAGTGTGAAATCGATCGATTTCTGCAAGGGAGGTGGGTAAATGGACAGCATAGAAAAACTTTCGCGATTTACGTTGGTTGCGTCCGATCAGGCGTATCGAAGTGGCATTGCAACCGATGGCTCTGTCTTTCTCGCCCCGCACCTTGATTCTCCAGGCATAGACCTATTTCCGAACACGATGCCGGCGAGCTTTTTTGATCCGGTATTCACCGATCTTTCTGCATGGAAAATCATCGATCGGATCGACGATCCGAGTACCGGTTTTGGTGCAACCACATACCGCAGAGTGAATGCGGATGGGAAAGTAGATTTTATGGTTGCCCTGCAAGGTACGCGTGGCCCTAACGCGCAGGACTGGGGCGGTAATCTCGGATTTGCCGTGGACAAGTGGACCTCCGCGGATGGAGGCCAGCTTCTAAGAAGCAGGCTCCAGGCACTGCTCAGTGGCCCTAACGGCAACCAGATCACCGGTGACATTTATTTCACAGGGCAATCTCTGGGAGGGGCGCTGGCCGAGTACGCTGCCTACGACTTTCGTACGGACATCGTCAGGCTGGGGATCTCGAACTTCCCGAGCAGTCGTATCGCCCTCGTTACGTTCAACGGGTTGGGTGGCATTGCTGGCTTACAAAAGATCGCTCAAGGGCGAAGCGAAGCCTTTTTGCCACAGCTACTCTCAAATGCGACTACTCGCCACTACTGGATCGTTGGCGACCTTGTTCATCGCCTGGGTGAGGGGACAGGGGAGTTGGAGGGGCAAGTTCACTTGAATGAGAAAAACAACGCCTATCGTCTTGACTTTTTCGCGCAACCCGAAGCGGGCAAACCAGACACGATTGACGGTCAGCCGAGATGGAGCAATTTCGTCGACGCTCACCGAATTGAGAGTGGGTTTTATGCGGGTATCAACAGGCGGGAACCTGGGTTTCTATTCTCGACCAATCGTCAGGACGTTGTGCCACTGCATATTACGAGTCTTTCCACTACAGCGACTGCATTTGGCAATCTCTATAACTCCAACGATTCCGCACGGGACGGTGAGGCCACCGCGAGGTTTGTTGCTACCTTGATGTATGGGATTGCCTTCGGTGATTCGCAGGAGGTCAGGGAGTTAGTAGGCGCACTACTTGAGAGTGGCTATCGCAGCGGCTTTATAGGTAGCAAAAAATACGATGTGCTGCAGAAAAGCTTGCCTGGATTCCTTAGTGATTTCGCGAAGACTCCAGCCTCTCTCAAGATTCAGATGCGCTCCTTGATCTTGGCAAGCATTTTAGATGCGATTGAGGGATCCCCAGCGGTAACGCAGCAGACGAGAGACATCGTCGCGCGTGGGTCGGAACTCTACGACGATACGACGCGATATCCCACGAATGCGACGTTGCAGGCAGTTCGAGGTGCTACGCTGGTTTACTTCGACAATGCTGTGGGTCAAAGCGATGAGAAGTTCTCAATAAAGTTTCAGATCGCGAGAAAACTCATCTCCGACTCTATCGGAGATCCTGGCCTCTACAAGGATGTGAGACTGGTTATCAGTAAGAACTCGGATGCGTTGGTTACCTTACTTTTTGAGCCGGACAGTACCCTCGGTAGGTTTTTCTCTAAGGTCGCGTTCTTCGCGATTACAGGCGGCATTGACGCTACAGTGTTGACAGGACAGATCGTCGGCTATGCAGCTTCGCTCCTGAAAGTGATTGGACAGACAATCGGGGTCTCGGTCGCTGCGATTCAGATAGCTGTAACAGAAGCGATTCCAGGTTTGATTGACATCGCAAAGAGCTTCGGGAATGCCGCTCCCGACTTTACAAACGATTATCCAGACTTTCCGGTGCCTTTTGCGCAGTTTGAATCGTGGTCGCAACAGAGAGAAGCTGTCGAAAACATCCTTGAGAGTCTCCGACTCTTTGAGGTTGCTGCAGAGTCTTATCTTGAATCGGACGATGTGGCCGAACGAGAGGCGCTTCTTCGGGCCAAAAAGATTGTCGTCGACGCGAACCAAGTCTTTGAGATCGTCGAGGGCGTGTCAACGAATCCTTTCGATAATCTTGCGTTCGATCCCAATGGCGATCCATTGTTTAGCTCCACGACAGAAGAGAGCGAGGGAACAACGTTCACTGCTTTTCTTGCCTTCGCAGCGACTGAGGGCGGGCAACGCCTTCGGATAAAGGTTGAAGGCGCCGGAACAAACAGCTTTGATGTCATCAATGGTTCAGACACGATATCCTTGGACGAATCGGGCGAATTTACACTAATCGTGCCCGAGGGGCAGAGGGCTGGCGCCTTTTCGCTACTGCAGCGGAGGGATGTTGATATTGATTCTGACTTGACGCTTTCTGCAACGCTAGTCAATGCGGAAGGCAATCCCACGCACCTTACGCATGTCGAGGCGAATATTCACCTCGACGCCCGCGAGGAGCCCGCCGCCGCCACGACCACCCGCCTAATCCTCGGCGACCGGCGCCAGAGCGGCGCTCGCGACGATCTGAGCAATTACCCCAACATCAACCCTTTCGAGCCGCAGTTCGACACGCTCCTAGATAGCGCGGGAAACGACCTCATCAAGTCGGGAGAGCTCGACGACTTCGTCAACGCCACCCGGGGTGGCGATGATCGAGTCGAGGCGGGCCCCGGTGTCGACGCAGTAGATGCCGGGCCGGGCAATGATTGGGTGCAGGGCGAAGCAGACAGCGACCTTCTGTTTGGGAATTTCGGCAATGACTGGCTATTCGCGGACGTTGAAATCACGCTCGAGGACGCGATTGCCGGCGCTCTTCCGGAGGCGGGTGGCGATTTTCTGAGCGGCAACGAGGGCGCGGACATTCTAATCGGCACTGCTGCCGCCAATATCATGTTGGGTGGTGGCGGTACCGACACCCTGGTCGCCGGCGGCGGGATAGATTTCATTGAGGGCGACGGGGATTTCCGGGGTTTCGTGCAGGGCGGCCCGGCCAGCTTCTTCACGGTATCCGTCGAAGCGGATCCCGACGGAAGTCTTGCTGGAACGATGACGGTCAGCGGCGGTGGCGTGGGCCGTTTCGAGGTCACCGATCCGGATGCCGATACGGTATATGCGGGCGCCGACGACGACTTCGTATTGGGTGGCGCGGGCGACGACGCCGTCTATGGCGAAGGCGGCGCCGACACGCTCTTCGGTGACGCGGGCGCCGACATCCTACTCGGAGGCGATGGCAACGATACGCTCCTGGGCGACAACGGGGGCACGGTCCTCGCACATGCGTCTCACGGGGGAGACTTTCTGGACGGGGGAGCCGGGGACGACATGCTGTGGGGCGGCGGCGGCTCCGATGCGTTGTTTGGGGGCGAAGGCGAGGACCAGCTCGTGGGCGATTCCTCCGACGTCAATGCGGGCGATGACTACCTCGACGGCGAAGCGGGCAACGACCAGCTCTTTGGCGCTGGCGGCGCGGACATGCTCTATGGGGGCGAGGGCGATGACGAGCTATCCGGCGATGCGCCGGGTGTGGCGGCGGAGAAGCAACTCGCTGACTTCCTCGATGGCGAAGCGGGCAACGATACTCTAATCGGCGGAGGGGGCGAAGACACGCTCCTCGGAGGCGCCGGCAACGATCGGCTCTTCGGCGAGGCATCCGATACGCCGCTCGAAGCGCAAGCCGCGGATTACCTGGACGGCGGGCTCGGGGATGATTTTCTCTCGGGCGGCGGCGGGGCCGACACCCTGTTCGGGAGCGAGGGCAACGACGAGCTCTTTGGTGAAGACGCCGACACCCCGGCTACGGCGTTCGGCGACGACTTCATGGACGGTGGAGCGGGCGACGACGTGCTGGTGGGCGCGGGCGGCGCGGACCAGCTCTTTGGCGGAGAAGGTAACGACCAGCTCTTCGGCGAGGCGGCCGATACGCCGGCGGCCCTGGTCGGAGGCGACTTCCTCGACGGGGGCGCGGGCGATGATGTGCTCAACGGCTCGGGTGGGGCCGATACGCTCTTGGGCGGCGCGGGTAACGACACGCTCTTTGGCGACGCGGCTGACACGCCGGCCGACCAGGTCGGCGACGACATCCTCGACGGGGGCGATGGCAACGATCAGGTCGCCGGCGCGGGCGGCGCGGACACGCTCTTCGGCGGCGCGGGCGATGACGTGCTTTCGGGCGACGCGGCGAACATCGCTTTGGCGCTTCATGGCAACGATGTGCTGGACGGCGGCGACGGCATCGACACGCTCCTTGGCGAAGGCGGTGACGATGCGCTCTTCGGTGGGGCGGGTGATGACATTTTGCAGGGCGGTCCCGGGTCCGACACGCTCGAGGGCGGGGAAGGACGTGACCTCTACGCTTTCGGGCCCGGCGACGGCGTGGACACGATTTCCGATACCGCGGGCAACACGTTGCGCTTCGGTTTCGGCATCGGCTTGTTTTCGGTGCAATTGGGGCTGGGTTCGTTGAAGATCACCGTCGCCCCGGGCGACGAGATCCACATCGAAGGCTTCGACCCGGATGATCCCCTCGCCAACCCCGTCATTGACTCCTTCGAGTTCTTCGATGGCACGGTGCTTTCGCTCGGCCAGTTGCTTGCGCTCGGCTTCGATCTCACGGGCACGCTTGAGGCCGACGTGATCGAGGGCACGGCGCTCGATGACACGATCAACTCGTTCGGTGGCGACGACGTAGTCATCGCCAAGCCCGGTCACGACACGGTGGACCTCGGCGCGGGAGACGACATCGCCGACGCAGGCGAGGGTGACGATCTCGTGCTTGGTCAGGACGGTGCCGACATCGTTTTCGGGGCCGCAGGCAACGACATGCTCGACGGAGGGGCAGGCGATGACCAGCTGTTCGGCGAGGATGGCGCCGATCAGCTCTTCGGGCGCGATGGAAACGACCTGCTCGATGGTGGCGCGGGCGCCGATGCGCTCGACGGAGAAGCGGGAGATGATCAGCTCTTTGGCGGAGACGGAAACGACAGCCTCTACGGCGGCTTGGGTACCGACGCTCTCGCCGGCGGCTCGGGCGACGACGCGTACGTCATCGATGACGCGTTCGATATGGTCGTCGAGGACCTCGATGAAGGTGTGGACACGGTCTCGTCGTCCCTCGATTACACGCTCGGCGCGAACGTCGAGAACCTGACCTTGACCGGCGCCGCGTTCGCCGGCACCGGCAATGAGTTGAACAATCTGATCGTCGGCAATGAGCTGAATAACGTGCTCGACGGGGCCGCGGGGAGGGACCTGCTCAAGGGAGGGGCGGGCGACGACTTTTATATCATTGACCAGAGCGATGACACCGTCTTCGAGCTGGACGGCTGGTTCCGAAGCGGCCCGTTCGGCGAGGTGACGATTGAGAGCAACGGCCGGGATGCCGTCCAATCTACGGCGTCCTTCGTGCTGCCGAGGTTCGTCGAGGACCTCTTTCTTGCCGGCGAGGAAGACATAGACGGAACGGGAAACGTCTTCAGCAACAGCCTGAACGGCAATCCCGGAGCCAACGTCCTGCGCGCCGACGCCCTGAACGGCGTCCTGGACAACCTGGTGCCCGAAGTTCTCGGCGAAACGCAGTATTCCGATCCCCGACCGACCGCCGACCCCATCGCGGAGCGACTGTGGGACCGGGCGCTGCTCGCCTACTTCCTGGGCGAGGTGAACTCCAACAATCTCAGTTCGATCGGCGAGCAGATTTTCGTCAACGCACACAGCGGCGACAGCCTGAGCGGGAACGACGGCGACGATACCCTTTACGGCAGCTGGGACCACGACTTCCTATTCGGTGGCAGCGGAAACGACCTCCTGGTGGGATCGGGTGGATTCGACTACATGGAAGGCGGGGCGGGCGACGATCGTTATCTCGTGGATGGAAATTTCAGTTTTGTATTTGGATATAGCAATACCGCGACCATCCGTTATGAGGATTTCTCATCGGATGTCTTGTTCGAGGACCCCGACGCCGGCACCGATACTGTTTACTCTAACGTTTTTGAGTATCAACTCCTCGACAACTTCGAAAACCTGACGCTGCTCGATCCCGATGCATACGGGGCGCTCGGGCTCGGCTCGCAGGACGGCCTCCTTTCCCTTGGGGCGACCCCAACCATCGGCATTGGTAATGAGCTCGACAACGCCATCACGGGCAATATTTTTGGCAACGTGCTCGATGGCGCTGCGGGTGCCGACACGATGATCGGAGGCGGCGGCAGCGACGTTTTCGTCGTGGAGAACGTGGGCGACGTCGTCGTGGAGGCGGACGTCAGCTCGTTCACGGGCGGCGTGGATCGCGTCGAGTCGGACGTCGATTACACGCTCACGGCCAACGTCGAGAACCTCACTTTGTTCGGCGTGACGTTCACGGAGAACCTCGCCGGCACCGGCAACGAGCTCGGAAACGTCATCACCGGCAACGACGGCAACAACGCGCTCTCGGGCTTCGACGGCAGCGATGCCTTGCGAGCCGGCTGGGGCGACGACACGCTGGTGGGAGGCGCGGGCGACGATACGCTCGATGGCGGAGTCGGCGCCGATTTCATGACGGGCGGCGGAGGCGACGATACCTACTTCGTGCAAGACGCGTCCGATGAGACCGTCGAGGACGATCCGCACGGAGGGTACGACCGTGTTTTCGCCAGCTTGACTCACACGCTGGGGGCCAATATCGAGGCGCTGCACTTGCTCGACGAGGACCCTGCAGGGGGAGTTTCCGTAGGCGCCATCGACGGCACCGGCAACGAATTCGACAACCTCATCGAGGGCAACAGCAGCGACAACCTCCTGATTGGACTCGGGGGCGACGATACGTTCGCCGGAAACGCCGGAAGCGACACGATCGAGGGGGGCGCCGGAAACGATTACCTGGATGGCGGCGGCGACCAGGACTTCCTTTATGGGGGCGAGGGCGACGACACCTACGTCGCCGATAGTTTTGATGACGCGGCGAACGAGCAGGAGAACGAAGGCACGGACGTGGTGCGTAGCTCGGATTCCTTCGAGCTTGGCGCCAACGTCGAAAACCTTACCTTGCTGGGCGATTTCGCGGGCTTCAATTTCATGCCGGAACTGTCCGGCGGCGGCAACGAGCTCGACAACGAGATCGTCGGCAACGACGCCCGAAACTTCCTCACGGGCAGGGAAGGCGTGGACCACATGGATGGCCGCGCCGGCGCCGATAGCATCTGGGGCGACGAGGGCGATGACGTTCTCCTCGGGGGCAGGGATGCGGTCTTCTTCGACGTCAGCGGTGAGTTCAAGAGCCCCGATAGCTCGGGTGGCGGCGGTTCCGGCGGCCCGCTGCAGGTGCTTGCGAGCAATTCGGACAATCTCCACGGCGGTGGCGGCAACGACCGCCTCGACGGCGGCTCCGGCAGGGACAGCCTGTTCGGCGATGACGGGAACGACATCCTCTATGGAGGCGATGACGGATTGTCGATTGATGCCGACAACGGCTTCGTCTTCGGCAGCGACGACGAGGACGACGACGACTTCGATACGCGCGATGGACTGGCGTTCCTGCTCAACGATGACTACCTCGATGGCGGGGTGGGCAATGACGCGCTCGACGGCGGTTCGGGCAACGACTCCCTCCATGGCGGGGAGGGAGTGGATTTCCTGTACGGGGGTGGTGAAGGGCCGCTCAATACGGAAAATAACGACACCCTCGACGGCTTGGACGGGGCCGGCGTTGACACCCTTGTGGGCGGCACGGGGGACGACTCCTATTTCGTGGATGGCACGTTCGTAGCAACCACTGACGTGCCGGTGTACGACGACTGCGGCGAACTGATTCCCGGCGCAGTGACCCGCATTTGGACGACGGACACAGTCCTCGAAAATGCGGATGAGGGCTACGATCTCGTCTTCAGCTTCGCCGAATTGACACTGCCGGACCATTTCGAAGAGTTATATCTGCAGCCCGGTGCCGACGTGATACTGGGCCGCGGCAACGCCGGCGATAACCGCATCTTCGGCAACAGTAACGACAACCGGCTCGAAGGCGGCGCCGGCAACGACGACCTGTTCGGTGGATCCGGCAACGACGTTCTCGATGGCGGTGCGGGCGACGACGAGCTCTACGGCGAGTCAGGCGACGACGTCTACAACCTCGGCCCCGGCTCGGGGCGTGACACGGCGCACAGCGATTTCGGCGGCGGCTTCGACGTCGTCCACGTCACGCAGGACGTAACCCTGGGTGACGTAACGCTGTCCACCAACGGCAACGACGTCACCATTGGGCTCAACGGCACGCGCGACCGGCTGGTGCTGGCCGACTGGTTCAGCTCCCCCGGCATGCGGGTCCGGCAGATCGAGTTCTGCGACGGTACGATTCTCGACGAAGCCGCGATCGCGAGCCTAGCCAATCAGCACGTGCTGACGGCGGCGGACGATTTCGCCTCCGTGCAGGAAGACGGACCAGCAGTGACCGGAAACGTTCTGACCAATGACTTCGATTCCGACATCGGAGCCATGCTGAGGGTTTCCGACCCCGGAACGTACTTTGGCTTTTACGGCACGCTGGTCCTCGCCGAGGATGGGAGCTACAGCTACACGCCAGGGGATTTTGTGCAATGGCTCGCCGAGGGCGAGAGCATTAGCGATTTCCTGCTCTACGAAGCCGAGGACGGCATTCAGGCGAACGACAGTGCGGCTCTGGAGGTGGCCATCATCGGGCAGAACGATGGGCCCGTTTTCGTGTCCGGGGACGTTGCAGGAGCCATTACTGAAGATGCTCCAGCGCTCGAGGTAATAGAACAGGAGACGGTGGCGCTCAACGGGGGGTTCGAGACCTTCAGCTTTTCTGGCTGGGACTTGAACGGAACCGTCGACTTAACCGGCATCATCTCGTTCTTCTCTGCGCCAACGCATGACGGGTTCCACGCTGGGTATTTTGGCGCGGTCGGCTCCGAGACACTCCTCAGCCAGGATGTTCCTACGGCCGAAGGACAGGAACACATCGTAAGTTTTTGGTTGAGGGGCGGCGGCTCGGGCGGCGTCACGTTTAGCGCCAGCTGGAACGGGGAGACGTTGGTTTCGCTGACCGATGTGTTCCTGCCGGACTACACCGAGTTCAGATTCGAGGTGGAAGGGGCCGCCGACTCTTCCCATCTGGAGTTCGCGCTGCGAAACGATCCCGCGTTCTGGTACCTCGACGACGTTGCGATCAAGCCATTCGAGCTGTTCGAGTTCGTCCCGGAAACGCAAGTTGTCACGGGCACGCTCGCGTTCTCGGACATCGATTACAGCGATGTACACAGCGTCTCGGTGCAGCCGCAGGGCGGGGACTACCTCGGCTTATTCTCGACCCAGGTAGCCTCGGACAGCACGTTTGGCGCATCCGGCACGGTGGACTGGACCTTCACGGTGGCGAACGGAATCATTCAACACCTTGCCGAGAGCGAGACTCTGACGCAGCTCTACGACGTGACCGTTGACGATGGACACACGGGCGGCACGGCGACGCAGACTGTCGCGATTTCGATCCACGGTACGAACGACGCTCCGTTCGCCGATCCCGACGAAGCGAACGTGCAGGAAGACGTCAAAACTGTTGTGATCAGCAACGTTCTCGGCAACGACAGCGATCCCGACGCCGAAACGGTGCTGACCGTGATTAACCCCGGCACCTACGAGGGTCAGTTCGGCACGCTCGTTCTCCAGGCGGATGGTGGCTACGTTTACACGCTGGACAATGAGGCCGCACAGTTCTTCCCGGCGGACGCCGACCTGGAGGAGGTGTTCGAGTACGAGATCGTCGATGACGCGCCGCTCAATTCCCTGACAGCGCAAGCCAGCTTGACGATACGTATCGGCGGATTGAATGACGCTCCGGTCACAATCGACGATACCGCAACCGTGCAGGAGGACGCCGTATTGGCCGCGAGCGGCAACGTGCTTACGAATGATTTCGACGTGGACGAAGGCGCAACCATCATTGTCCTGGAGGCGGGCGTTTTTACCGGCGCCCACGGCACTCTCACGCTCGCCGCAGACGGCAGCTACAGCTATGCCCTCGACAACACCTCGGCGACGGTGCAAACGCTGGGATTCGGCCAGAGCGTCACCGATACATTCTTCTATGCCGCGACCGATGGCCTCGAGAGCACGCAGGGCAGGCTCGATGTGCTCATCGCGGGCACGAACGACGTGCCCGTGACTCAGGACGACCTGGCAGCGGTGAGCGAGGACGGGTCAACGAGCGCGAACGGCGATGTGCTGGCCAACGACAGCGATATTGATTCGGGGACGGTGCTCGGTATCGTCGCGCCCGGGTCATTCGTGGGGACTTACGGCACCCTCACATTGTCCGGAGACGGCGCCTACCGCTACGACCTCGATAACCTTGCGTCCATCGTGCAGTCGCTGGCCGGCGGGCAGAACGTGGTGGATACCTTCACGTATTTGGCCAGCGACGGCCTGGCCAGCACGCCGGGCACGCTCACCGTGACCATCACGGGTGCCAACGATGCGCCGGTGACGGCCGACGACGCGGCCAGGGTGAAGGAAGACATCGTGACCAGCTCAAGCGGCAACGTGCTGGGCAACGACAGTGACATTGACCAGGGCGCAATCGTGCTGGTTGGCAATGCCGGCACCTACGGCAGGCTGAGCCTTGGTGCCCATGGCGGCTATACCTACACGCTGGATAACGCTTCGGCGGCGGTGCAGAGACTCGCTGCCGGACAGATTGTGACCGAAGCATTCGACTATATCGCGACGGATGCCACCGCGAGCACGCCAGGGGTGCTGATGGTCACGATTGCAGGCACCAATGACAGGCCGGTTGCCGAGGATGATACCGGCAGCGTCGTCGAGGATGAGGTGCCAAGCGCCGTGGGTAACGTGCTCGCGAACGATGCCGACGTCGACCAGGATACCGTGCTGACCGCGACCAGCCTGAGCGCACTGAATGGCGTTTATGGCGCTCTTGAGCTCGATGCAGATGGCGGTTATCGCTACACACTGGACGCTTCGGTGGCGGTGCAGAGCCTTGCGCAAGACCAGAAGGCGTTCGACCTCTTCGGTTATGCCGCAAGTGACGGCATCGCGAGCACCACGGCGGTGCTGAGCATCGGCATCACTGGTGCGAACGACCTCCCGGTGGTGGTCAACCCTATCGAAGACCAGGACGCGACGGCGGGCAGCCCCTTCAGCTTCACGGTACCGGAGAACACGTTTTTCGACATAGACACCGGAGATGTGCTGGGCTACACGGCGACGATCGAGGATGGCACGCTGTTGCCGACTTGGCTCGCTTTCGATCCCGCGGCCCGCACCTTCTTCGGCACGCCCCTAGATCACTGCGATGCCGAGTCGCTCGAGATCCGCGTGAGGACGACCGACCCGTGGGGAGAGAGTGCATTCGACGACTTTACGCTTGCGATCGCGGGTGGATCCGGCAGCGGGCAGCACATCGTCGGCACCGACGGCGAAGACGTGCTCACTGGCACGCCGTGCGACGACGTGATCGAGGGGCGGCGTGGCTTCGACGTCCTGGCAGGGGGCAAGGGCGACGATATCTACTTCGTGGACCGCACCTGCCTTGATGATGACGATGACGATGATAATGACGATGACGATGATGAGGACAACGACCACGAGGTCTGCGTCGTGGACCAAGTGGTGGAGAACGCGAACGAGGGTCACGACATTGTGTTCTCGAGCGCCGACCTCACGCTGCCGGCGAACGTCGAGGAACTGCGCCTGCTGGGAAACGAAGGCCTGAATGGAATCGGCAATGCGCTGAACAATGTGCTAATCGGCAACAGCGGCGACAACCGGCTCGCGGGAAGATCGGGCGCGGACACCTACGTTTATGGATTGGGTGGCGGTGACGATGTGATTGAGGAGTCCGGATCCGGGCAGGACGCTTTGCTGTTCGGGGAGGGCATTACCTCGGACATGGTCAAGCTCCGCCGGCGAGGCGATGACCTGTTGGTGGATCTGTCGGGGCAGGACGGGAGCGTGACAGTCAAGGGATGGTTTGCCTCGGACTCAACGAAGGTCGAATCCATCCAGTTCGCGGACGGCACGGTTTGGGATGCGCAGTATATCCGCGAGCGTACGAAGCGGAGGACCAGCGGTCACCACGATAACGACGATCAAGACTGGCACGATGACCGGGACCGCCGCGGCGCGGCTGGCAAGCATGACGATGACCGGCGCTCCGACCCCCGCGAGTCCAGTGACGACCACAATCGCTTGCGCGCACTGCTCGAATCGTATCTCGACCAGGTGCCGGATTACGACTACGAAGACCTGGAGCGGCAGCCGTACCGCTCGGGCCGAAACGACAAGCAGCTCGACGCACTGGAGATTGCGCGAAGATGGGACCGGGTCAGGCGCTATGCCGACGGCCTTGCGGGCGACCAGGACGATGACGCCGGGCACGGGGCAGGGGACCTCAAGCAACTGGTGGAAGGCGTGTTCGGAGCCGGGACGCTTGGAGGCGGTTTCGGCCACGCGGGATCGACGGGCGCTCCGCACGGGGTCGGCAATCTCCAGTCGCTGCAAGGGCTGGTAGAGGGCTTTCGAAGGATACGTCTCGGATAAGAGGAGATGAGCATGAAGAAACAGATCTCCAGCAGATCGACGTGGTCACGGATGACGGGCAGCGAAGCGGCGGACTTCGCGCCGGACATCGTTCGAGTCCAGCAGCAATCGCCTTCGCCGCTACCGCGCGCTGTGCTCTACGCCATGCTCGCGCTCTTCGGAACGGCGTTGGTATGGGCTTTCGCGGGACGACTCGACGTGGTGGCGGTGGCGGAAGGGAAACTGGTACCGCAGAGCTTCCTCAAGATCGTCCAGCCAGCCGAGTCCGGCATCGTGCGCGACATACTGGTGAGGGAAGGAGAGGAGGTCACGGCCGGCCAGGTGCTGGTGCGGATGGATGCGAGGCTCTCGGATGCCGACGGCAAGACGCTATTCGCCGAAATGCAAAGGAAGCGCCTG
>DATICC010000478.1:0-13547 GCA_035457045.1 Woeseiaceae bacterium
GCGAGCGGATGGCTGGTCGCGGCCATGCCATGCGTTGCGATGACTTCCGAACGGGAGGCAAACGCTGCGCCGGTCAGCCGGTCGTAACCATGGCTAACCGTGCTTGCCATAAGGGCCGCCAGCAAAACCACGCCTGTTTTCATTCCGCACTCCCGGTGTTCCCCTGCAAAGCGTGGAATCATAGCAGGGAACAACGAGCGTACGGCCTTGCCGCCCGCATCAGCAGGCTCGCGGCCATCCGCAGGCAGAGGTTATGATGCCGCCCATGACCACCGAAACCGAAAGCAGCGCGCTCGGGCGCCACTACCCCGACCATGTACGCGAGATCCAGTCCCGCCACGAGCGGGCGCTGGAACGGGCCGGCGCCTCGCATGCGGTCATCTTCGCCGGCGCGCCGCGGCCGGTGTTCCTCGACGATTACAACTACCCGTTCAAGGCCAACCCGCATTTCCTGTCCTGGGTGCCGCTGCTCTCGAATCCCTGGTCGCTGGTGGTCTGCACGCCGGGCGAAAAGCCCCTGCTGGTGTACTTCCAGGAAAAAGACTACTGGCATTCGCCACCCGCGGACCCGACCGGCTTCTGGACCGGCGAGTTCGACATACGCATCGTGCACACGGTCGCCGATGCCGCGGCGCAGCTGCCGGAGGACAAGGACAAGTGCATCCTGATCGGCGAAGTGCAGGACGAAACACAGAGCTTCGGCATCGAGCGCAGCAACCCGAAGTCGGCGCTGAACATCCTGCACCGTGCGCGCGGCATCAAGACGGAGTACGAAGTCGCCTGCATGCGCGCGGCGTCGCGGCGCGGAGCGCGCGGCCACGTTGCGGCCGAGGCGGCGTTTCGTGCCCGCGCGACGGAATTCGATATTCACCTGGCATACTGCCGCGCAACACAACATACCGAGAGGGACCTGCCCTACGGCAGCATCGTTGCACTGAACGAGCATGCTGCGGTCCTGCACTACCAGCACCAGTCCGCTCAGCGGCCCGATGAGCAGTTGTCTTTCCTCATCGACGCGGGGGCAAGGGTCAACGGCTACGCTTGCGATATCACCCGCACGCATTCCTTCGACAACGCGGAGTTTGCGGCGCTCATCCGGCGCTTCGATGCCTTGCAGCTCGGGCTGGTCAGCGAGGTGCGGGCCGGCGTCAATTTCGCGGAGCTGCACCTCACGACGCATCGCAGGATTGCCGAGCTGCTGGTCGAGATCGACCTGGCCAGGGGCAGTCCGGAGGCACTGATCGAGTCCGGGGTCACTACCGCCTTTTATCCGCACGGCCTCGGCCACCTGCTCGGCCTGCAGGTGCATGACATGGGGGGCTTCATGGCCGATGACGAGGGCACGGTCATCGATCCGCCGAGTGGTCACCCGTATCTCCGCCTGACGCGAGATCTCGAGGAGAACCAGGTGCTGACCATCGAGCCCGGCCTGTACGTCATCGACCTGCTGCTCGCCGACCTGGCCGGGACGCCGGCCGAGAAAATGATCAATCGCAGCCGGGTCGACTGGCTGCGGCCCTTCGGCGGCATCCGCATCGAGGACAACGTGCGTGTCACGGCCACCGGATGCGAGAACCTGACCCGGGACGCCTTCGCCGCGATCTGATGCCGGTTTAGTGTGGTTCGCCCCTGCCTTTGGCGCGGAGCTGTGCTTTCAGCCGCGCTTTCACCCGCTTGCCTTTCCGGATCATCACTGGCCTGAGCAGTTTCATGAATCCGGGCAACAGGTAGCCGGTGGTTGTCAGCAGTCCGCTGACCGGCGGCATGGAGCGCTCGCGCTTGTTGTTACAGCAGAGAGTCACGATTACCTCGGCCACTTCGTCCGCCGTGGACAGCGGTTGCGAGAACGTCACGTCCGCCACATCGTCGATGCTGGACATGATAAAGCCGGTGTCGATGGGGCCTGGCGACACCGCCGCGACCTTGATCCCCGAGCCGGCCAGTTCTTCGCCCAGTGCGAAGGTGAAGGCGCGCAGGCCGAACTTGCTGGCTGAATAGCTTGCCGCACCCGCGACCGGGATGCGTCCGGCGAGTGAGGCAACATTGATGATTGCCGCCTGGCCTGCTTCCCTCAGGTAAGGCAGCACCAGCCGGCAAAGCACGACCGGCGCCCGGAGGTTGACGTCGATGATGCGCGCGAGCTCATCGGCGGCGACTGACTCGACGCTACCGCGCTTGTGATAGCCGGCATTGTTGACCAGCACGTTTATGCCGCCGAATTCGAACCGAGCCTTCTTGAAGAGATTGTCGCAGGCGGTGGCATCGCTTACGTCCATCGGCACGGTCATGACCTTGCAGAGCGGGCGCAGTTCCTCGGCAATGAGATCGAGATTTCTCTTGCTGCGCGCGACCAGTACGAGATTGGCGCCGAGCGCCGCGAATTTTCGCGCGGTGGCCGCGCCGACACCTTCCGAACCGCCGGTGATGACGACGGTCTTGTTTTTGAAGTTCCTGTCCATCGCGGCAGTCTAGACGATGGGCGATCCGGACGAAACCGGTCGCGCAAGAAAGGATTTGCAGGAGCCCGCATCGCGGGCGACCGCCCATCGGGCCGGCGGCGCGATGGCTTGCCTTGCGAGCGAGTTGGAATTTTTTCCGAGCGAGAAAGGCATGGCGGCGTGACGCCGGCGAAATGCGGAGAGTTCAGAAGCCGATATAGCCCCGGATTTTTTTCCACCACGAACTTTCCCAGCCGTAGACCTCGAGCTGGTCCGGATCGAAATCGGATATGGGCATGTGGGTCGAGGGCGGGATTTCTTCGTTCGCGACGTCTTCCGGCCGGAGCTCCAGCTTGCCGTACTTGCGCTCGGCCGTGCTGGTCAGCCCGTCGACAGCGAGGCTCAGTCTCGGCAACACGTAGTCGTCCACGATGTCATCGAGGAACACCGCATCGGGATCGAATGCGTCCTTCGACAGGATCACGCACTCAGTAAATGCAGATTCCTTTTTGATGGCGGGCTCCCTGCTTTTTGAGACTTTGCTTACTCTAGAAACATTGGCCCGGAATTGCTGTGATGCCCCTCGCAAGACGGGCACTTGTTCCAATTTTCCATTTATAATCAATCATTTGTAGCATCGCGCGCGAGACGTTATGTAACGCGCCGATGACCTGACTCCAAAAAAAACGGGCCGTTGTTCGGCCCGTTCTCTTTTGCCTGTGTCGCTCTGACGCTACTTGGCGGTTCCCGCGCTCTCACTTGCCGCAGGTTTGTCCACCAGCTGCACGATGGCCATCGGCGCCGCGTCGCCTGGACGCGGGCCGAGTTTCAGGATGCGCAGGTAGCCACCCGGCCGCGCTTTGAACCGCGGGCCGAGATCCGTGAACAGCTTGCCTACCGCAACCTTGTCGCGCAGGCGGCTGAAAGCGAGCCGGCGACTGGCGACGCCGTCGACCTTGGCGAGCGTGATCAATGGCTCGATCACCCTTCGCAGTTCCTTGGCCTTCGGCACGGTGGTCTTGATCGTCTCGTGGTGCACCAGCGACGCCGCCATGTTGCGATACATGGCCTTGCGGTGTGAGCTGTTGCGGCCGAGTCGACGACCGGATTTATTGTGACGCATGGTGTAACTTCCAGATCAGTCTTTCTTAAAGAGGAAGCTCGTGCTCCGGTCGCAGGCTTGCCGGCGGCCAGTTGTCGAGCCGCATGCCGAGTCCGAGGCCGTGCCCTTCCAGCACTTCCTTGATTTCCGTGAGCGACTTCTTGCCCAGGTTCGGCGTGCGCAGGAGTTCGACTTCCGTGCGCTGCACCAGGTCGCCGATGTACATGATGTTCTCGGCTTTCAGGCAGTTCGCGGAACGAACGGTCAGTTCCAGCTCGTCCACCGGGCGCAACAGGATCGGGTCGACCTGGCTCTCGGCCATGGCGCCGACGCCGTCTTCCTGGCCCTGCAGATCGACGAACACGGACAGCTGGTCCTTCAGGATGCTGCCGGCGCGGCGTATCGCTTCTTCCGGATCGATCGTACCATTGGTCTCGATGTCGATGATCAGCTTGTCGAGGTCGGTACGCTGCTCGACGCGAGCCGATTCGACGTCGTAAGTGACGCGGTGCACCGGGCTGAACGAGGCATCGAGTTGCAGTCGGCCAATCGGCCCTGCCTGCTCGTCGAATGCCGGCCGCTGCGTCGCCGGGCGGTAACCGCGGCCGCGCTCGACCTTGAGGATCATGTTCAGCTCGCCGTCCTTGGTCAGGTTGGCGATAACGATCCCCGGATTCATGATTTCGACGTCATGATCCAGCTGGATGTCGGCGCCGGTAACCGGACCCGGACCCTTTTTCGAGATGCGCAGCTCGGCGGTGTCGCGGGTGTGCATGCGCACGGCCACCTGCTTCAGGTTCAGCAGGATGTCGACCACGTCTTCCTGGACGCCTTCGATGCTGGTGTACTCGTGCAGTACGCCATCGATTTCGGCCTCGACAATCGCCGCGCCCGGCATCGATGACAGAAGTATGCGACGCAACGCATTGCCCAGTGTGTGACCGTAGCCGCGCTCGAACGGTTCGATCGTCACCTTGGCGTGCAATTCACTGACCGGCGCAACCTTGACGACACGCGGTTTCAGAAACTCATTAACAGATTCCTGCATGGGAATAATCCCTCCTGGCTATTTCGAGTACAACTCGACGACAAGGTTTTCGTTGATGTCAGGCAGTATGTCCTGACGATCCGGCAACGACTTCAAAACACCGGCCATCTTCTTCGCATCCACATCGACCCACTCCGGCAAGCCGACCTGGCTGGCGATCTGGAGTGCGCTCTGGATGCGCAGTTGTTTTCTTGCTTTCTCACGGACACCGACCGAATCGCCGGCACTCACCTGTGCTGACGGTATGTTGACGATCTTGCCATTGACCTCGATGCCCTTGTGGCTCACGAGCTGGCGTGCTTCGGCGCGCGTCGAGGCGAAGCCCATTCGATACACAACATTGTCCAGGCGACCTTCCAGCAGTCTCAGCAGGTTCTCGCCTGTCGAGCCCTTGAGCCGGGAGGCCTTCTTGTAATAGTTACGAAACTGCCGCTCCAGAAGACCGTACATGCGGCGAAGTTTCTGCTTTTCACGAAGCTGCGTGCCGTAGTCGGACAGCCGTGGACGGCGCTGCGCAGCCCCGCCTGGCGGAACTTCCAGCTTGCACTTCGATTCGAGCGGCCGAACGCCACTCTTCAAAAACAGATCCGTGCCTTCGCGGCGGGACAGTTTGCATTTTGGTCCGAGGTATCTTGCCATTGCTTAATCTCTATACACGGCGTTTTTTGGGCGGACGGCACCCGTTGTGCGGGATAGGCGTCACGTCTTCGATATGCTGAATGCGAAAACCCAGCGCGTTGAGCGCGCGAACGGCCGATTCGCGGCCCGGGCCCGGCCCGCGAACACGCACGTCCACGTTCTTCACACCGAACTCCAGCGCGGCACGCCCTGCTTTCTCCGATGCGACCTGCGCAGCGAACGGCGTGGACTTTCGCGATCCGCGAAAACCACAGCCACCGGCGGTCGCCCAGGAAATGGCGTTGCCCTGCCTGTCGGTGATCGTGATGATCGTGTTATTGAAGGAAGCATTGATGTGCGCAACAGCGTCAACAACGTGCTTTTTGACCTTCTTTTTCTTTACGACTTCAACCATATTTAGCTTCTGAGTAGTCTGTTAAATTTAAGTTCTGCAGGCGCGGCTCATGACCGCGTTTCCGCGTTAGCGCTTGATCGGGCGCCGCGGGCCCTTGCGGGTACGCGCATTGGTGCGGGTACGTTGGCCGCGCAGCGGCAGGCCACGCCGGTGGCGTATGCCGCGGTAGCAGCCAAGATCCATCAATCGCTTGATGTTCATAGACGTTTCCCGGCGCAGGTCGCCCTCGACGACGAAGCGTGCGACCGCCGCGCGGATATTTGCCACTTCCGGCTCGGCGAGATCCTTCACCTGCGTGTGCGGAGCAACGCCTGCGGCGCTGCAAATCTGCTTCGCCCGGCTGCGTCCGATACCGTAGATCGACGTCAGTGCAATCACGACGTGCTTGTTCAACGGAATGTTTATGCCTGCTATACGTGCCACTTGATTTACCTTTCTGGTGTTAGCCCTGACGCTGCTTGTGCCGCGCGTCAGTGCAGATCACGCGCACAACCCTGTTGCGGCGAATGACCTTGCATTTTCTGCACATTTTCCTGACCGATGCCCTGACTTTCATGAGCGTTCTCCAAATTTCGCCGACTGACTCAGCGTACCGAGCCGCTGCGCCCGTAGTTGCGCAGGTTGGCCTTTTGCATCATGCCTTCGTACTGATGACTCATGGCATGCGCCTGCATCTGAGACATGAAGTCCATGGTTACTACAACCAGAATGAGCAGCGACGTTCCGCCGAAGTTGAACGGCACGCTCGGATAAAACATGCGGAAGATCTCCGGCAGCAGGCACACGCCCGCGATATACATGGCGCCCCAAAGCGTCAGCCGTGTCAGTACCCTGTCTATGTACTCCGCCGTGTGCGCACCCGGCCGTATGCCCGGGACGAACGCGCCGGAGCGCTTCAGGTTGTCCGCGGTCTCGGTCGAGTTGAACATGAGCGCGGTATAGAAGAAGCAGAAGAAAATAATCATCGCCGCGTACAGGATCACGTAAATCGGCTGGCCGGGGCCGAGGTTTGCGCCAATGGTCTGCAAAGCGCGATGAAACGCATTCGGGTCCGGCGACTGGCCGAAGAACTGCGCGACCGTCGCGGGGAACATCAGGATGCTGGAGGCAAAGATCGGCGGTATGACACCCGACATGTTGATCTTGAACGGCAGGTGCGTGCTCTGCGCCGCATACATTTTCCGGCCCTGCTGGCGCCGCGCATAGTTCACGGTGATGCGCCGCTGCGCACGCTCCATGTAGACGACGAAGGTCGTGGCAGCAATGCCGCCGACCAGCAGGAAGATCGCCGTGGCGGGAGACATTTCGCCGTTGCGCACAAGTTCCGCCGTGCCCGCTACCGCAGCCGGCAAGCCGGCAACGATTCCGGCCAGGATGATCATGGAAATGCCGTTGCCGATGCCGCGCTCGGTGATCTGTTCGCCAAGCCACATCAGGAACATGGTGCCGGTCACCAGCGTGATGCAGGCAGTGACCAGGAACCCGGTACCCGGGTTGACTACGACGCCCGGCTGGCTCTGCAGCCAGGTCGCGGCCGCAACGGACTGCACCATCGACAGCGCCACCGTTCCGTAACGGGTGTACTGGATGATCTTGCGCCGGCCTGACTCGCCTTCTTTTCGCAGCTGCTGCAGGCTCGGCAGGATGTGGCTCGCCATCTGCACGATGATCGACGAGGATATGTACGGCATGATGCCGAGCGCAAAGATACCGAACCGCGACAGCGCGCCGCCCGAGAACAGGTTGAACAGCGCCAGCATGTTTCCGGCCTGCTGGTCGAAGAAACTCGCGAGCGCCGCTGGATCCACGCCCGGCACGGGAATAAAGGTACCGGCACGGAACACGATCAGCGCGCCAATAAGAAACAGGAACCGGGCGCGGAGTTCGCCCAGTTTGCCCGCCGCTTTCGCAACGTCTGCCGGATTGTTGGTTGGCTTCTTGGCCACTTTATTTACCGAGTGTTGTCCAGGTTTGGTTCAGTTTCAGTCTTCGATGCTGCCGCCCGCCGCTTCGATCGCTGCGCGCGCGCCCTTGGTTACTTTCAGGCCCTTGATCCTCACGGCCTTGTCGAGCTTGCCGGACAGGATGACCTTGACCTTGGTAACCGTCGCCGGCACCAGGTTCGCCTTTTTCAGGCACTCCATGTCGATCACGGCCTCTTTCGGCAGCGCCAGCTCGTGCAAACGCAGCTCGGCCGTTGCGCCTGCCATCTGCGAGACGAATCCCCACTTCGGCAACCGGCGCTGCAACGGCATCTGGCCGCCTTCGAAACCGACCTTGTGGTAGCCGCCCGCACGCGCGCGCTGGCCCTTCACGCCACGGCCGCAGGTCTTGCCCTGGCCCGCAGAATGGCCGCGCCCCAGGCGCTTGGCATTTTTCTTCGAGCCGCCTGCCGGCGACAGTGAATTCAGACGCATCTCAGACTTCCTCTACCGAAAGCATGTAAGAAACTTTGTTGATCAGCCCGCGTGACTGCGGCGTGTCGAGCACCTTGACGCTCTGGCGTATTCTCGACAGCCCGAGGCCGGCGACACAGTCGCGGTGGCTCTTGATCCGCCCGTGGCGACTCTTGGTCAGCGTTACTTTCAACAGTTTTGGCTCCGCCATCGTCGTATCTCTTTGGTTCGTCCGGCCCGGATTCCAGCCAAATCAGGCCAGAATCTCCTTGATTTTCTTACCGCGCTTCGCCGCAATGTGCTTTGGCGAATGAATCTGCTCCAAAGCACCCATCGTCGCTCGCACGACGTTGATCGGATTACGCGACCCGTAACTCTTGGCAAGCACATTGCGTACGCCGGCGCATTCGAACACCGCGCGCATCGCACCACCGGCGATGAGACCGGTACCTTCCGATGCCGGCTGCATGTACACGCGCGTGGCGCCATGACGGCCTTGTTTCGCGTACTGCAGCGTATCGTTGTTCAGGTTCACCCTGATCATGTTCTTTCGCGCCGCCTGCATCGCTTTCTGAATCGCGATAGGCACTTCGCGCGCCTTGCCGTAACCGAAACCGACACGGCCTTTGCCATCGCCAACGACGGTCAACGCCGTGAAGCCGAACTGACGTCCGCCCTTGACGACTTTGGCTACGCGATTGACGGCGACCAGCTTCTCGAGAAGGTCGTCGGCGCTCTGTGTTTGCTCATTTCTTGCCATGTTATTTCCCGGCAGCGTAACGGTGCCGCCCTGTTTGCCCAGCTGTTAGAACTTCAATCCCGCTTCACGCGCCGCATCGGCGAGCGCTTTCACGCGTCCGTGGTACCGAAAACCGGAGCGATCGAATGCCACCGTATCGATGCCGGCCGCTTTGGCCTTTTCGGCTATGCGCGCACCGACGATGGCCGCCGCGGCGGTGTTGCCCGTGCTCTTGGTGTTCTTGCGCACTTCGGCCTCGAGCGTCGACGCAGCTGCCAGCACAGTGCCGCCGTCGCCGGCGATGATCTGCGCATAGATGTGCCGCGGCGTGCGATGCACGCTCAGGCGGGTCGCACCGAGCTCGCGGATCTTCGCCCGACCCTTGGTCGCACGACGCAGACGATTTTGCTTCTTGTCCAGTTTCATACGTTTCTCGTTCGATTAGGTACGGCGGCCACTGCCGCCCGCAGCTACTTCTTCTTGGCTTCCTTGATGACCACGTGCTCGTCGGTGTAACGAACGCCCTTGCCCTTGTAAGGCTCGGGCTTGCGGTAGCGGCGAATCTCCGCTGCCACCTGGCCGACCACCTGCTTGTCCGCACCGCGAATGACGATCTCGGTCTGGCTCGGCGTTTCCGCCGTGATGCCCTTCGGCAACTCATAAACCAGCGGGTGCGAGAAGCCGAGTGTCAGGTTCACCTTGTTTCCCTGTGCCTGGGCGCGATAACCGACGCCTACCAGTTCCAGCTTCTTCTCGAAGCCCTTGACCACACCCTTGACCATGTTTGCCAGCAGGGCGCGGGTGGTGCCGGACATCGCGCTCGCAAACTGCGAATGCGAACGCCTCGTCACCAGCACCTGGTTGCCTTCGTGCTTCAGTTCGACTTCCGGACTCAGCACCAGGGATAACGAGCCCTTGCTGCCTTTCATCGTCACCGTCGATCCGCTCTGGCTGAACTCCACACCCTTCGGGATCTCAACCGGATATTTTGCAACTCTGGACATATTCGTATCTCTGCCTTAACTCGCTGTTGCCTGGTGCATCAGGAAACGATGCACAGCACTTCGCCGCCGATGCCTTTTTCACGAGCCTGGCGGTCGCTCATGACACCGGCCGATGTAGAGACGATCGCGATTCCGAGTCCGCCCAGCACTTTCGGCAGGTCGTGCCTGCCGCGATAGATACGCAGGCCGGGCTTGCTCACCCGCCTGACGTGCTCGATGACGGCCTTGCCTTCGAAGTACTTCAGTTCGATCGTCAGTTCCGTCTTCTCGCCGTCTTTGGCTTCGGAGACTTCGGTCACATAACCCTCGTCCTTCAGCACGCGGGCAACAGCAAGCTTCGCCGTCGATGAGGGCATGGTGACACTCATCTTGCGCGCCTTCTGCCCGTTGCGGATACGGGTCAGCATGTCGGAAATCGGGTCGGTCATACTCATAGTGGTCGTCTCTGTTAAACCGGCGCTTACCAGCTGGCCTTGGTCAATCCGGGAATCTCGCCATTCATCGCGGCTTCACGCAGTTTGTTGCGCGCCAGGCCGAACTTCCGGTAAACGCCGCGCGGCCGGCCGGTAATTGCGCAGCGATTACGCAGGCGCGACTTGCTGGAATCGCGCGGCATGGCATTCAGCTTCGCCTGCGCCGCCGCTTTCTGCTCATCGGTGGCATTCAGGTCGCGTACCGTCGCTTTCAGCGCGGCGCGCTTCTTCGCAAAACGCTTCTGCAGCTTTTCGCGCTTCATTTGGCGGATCAATACCGACGTCTTGGCCATTTCTCTGATTACTCTTTAATAATTAGGCAAAATCAAAAACCGGGGTGATCTCTAAGAAACCTTACTTCTTGAACGGGAAATTGAACGCTTCGAGCAGCGCCCGACCTTCCTCGGCATTTCGCGCCGTCGTGGAGATCGTGATGTCCAAACCGCGGATGGCATCGATCTGGTCAAAGTTGATCTCCGGGAAAATGATCTGTTCCTGCACGCCGAGGCTGTAGTTCCCCTGCTTGTCGAAAGACTTCGGGTTCAGGCCGCGAAAATCGCGAATTCGCGGAATCGCGATGTTCACCAGGCGGTCCAGGAACTCGTACATGCGTGCGCGACGCAATGTCACCTTGCAGCCGATCGGGTAGCCGTCGCGGATCTTGAACCCGGCAACCGACTTCCGCGCCAGCGTACGCACGGCCTTCTGTCCGCTGATCTTCTCCATGTCGGCAATGGCGGCGTCCAGCACTTTTTTGTCGGCCACGGCCTCGCCCACGCCCATGTTCAGCGTAATCTTGGTGATGCGCGGTACCTGCATCGCGTTCTTCATACCCAGCTTTTTCTGGATCTGGCCGTGCAGTTCTTCGCGGTATTGTTTCTGTAGTCTTGCCATGTGCTAACCCTGGATTTCCAGGCCTCGAAATCTTGATGTCGCCCGCGGTGCGGGCTCCTACCTTAAATATCCACGGTCTCGCCGCTGGACTTGAAAATCCTGACCCTGCGGGTCTTGCCATCCTTGCCCTTCTCGGACACGCGTATGCCGACCCGGTCTCCCTTCTTGGTCTTCGGGTTGAACAGCAGTACGTTCGACACCGCGATTGGCATTTCCTTGTCGACAATGCCACCCTGAACGCCCATGTTCGGGTTCGCCTTCTGGTGCTTCTTCGACACGTTGATGCCTTCGACCAGCAACCTGCCGTCGTCGAATACGTTCAAAACGGTGCCGCGACGGCCCTTGTCCCTGCCCGTCGTCACGATCACTTCGTCGCCTTTCCTGATCTTGTTCATTTCGCTTTCCGTTCCCGGCGAGGTCCTAAAGGACTTCCGGCGCCAGGGAGATAATCTTCATAAACTGGTTCGTTCTGAGCTCGCGCGTCACCGGCCCGAAAATGCGCGTGCCGATCGGCTCGAGCTTGGCATTCAGCAATACGGCCGCGTTGCCATCGAAGCGAATCAGCGATCCGTCTTTTCGGCGCACACCCTTGCGGGTACGCACGACAACTGCGTTGTACACCTCACCCTTCTTGACCTTGCCACGCGGTATTGCGTCCTTGATGCTCACTTTGATCACGTCACCAACACCCGCGTAGCGACGCTTCGATCCGCCGAGCACCTTGATGCACTGTATGCGTCTTGCGCCCGAGTTATCGGCCGCATCAAGAACTGTCTGCATCTGAATCATGGCTGTAATCCGTCAGTCAATAATTTTTGGCGAAAAGCAGCGGCTTACTGCAAAAGGCAGCCGCTTACTGCTGCTCCGGCGCCCGCTCCAGAATTTCCACTACCTGCCAGGCCTTGTTCTTCGAGATCGGCCGGCACTCGCTGATGGCAACCCGGTCACCGATGTTGCACTCGTTCTTCTCATCGTGCGCCATCATCTTGTTGCTGCGCCGAATGTACTTGCCGTACTCCCGGTGCTTGATCAGGCGTTCGATCGATACCGATACGGTTTTGTCCATCTTGTTGCTGACGACACGACCGACAAGGGTACGCTTCGATTTCTCGCCGGCGACCTTCATGTCTTCGCTCATTTGCCCTCACCTTTACGCCCGAGCTCGTTCATCACGGTCTTGAGACGTGCAATGTCCTTTCTTACCCGCGAATACTCATGCGGGCGATTCAGCTGGCCGGTGGCCTGCTGCATGCGCAGATTGAATTGTTCCCGGCGCAGGCTCAGCAGCTCCGTAGCCAGCTCATCACGCGTTTTGCTTCTCAGTTCACTGGCCTTCATCACATCACCACTCGTGTCACGAAGGCGGTCGGGAATGGCAGTTTTGCCGCCGCCAGCCGGAATGCTTCGCGCGCAATTTCCTCTGTCACGCCTTCCATTTCATACAGCACGCGCCCTGGCTGGATCTGGCATACCCAGTACTCGACGTTGCCTTTGCCCTTGCCTTGCCGGACTTCCAGCGGCTTCTTGGTAATCGGCTTGTCCGGAAACACGCGAATCCAGATTTTGCCGCCGCGCTTGATGTGGCGCGTCATCGCGCGACGTGCCGCCTCGAGCTGCCGTGCCGTCAGCCGGCCGCGCTCCGTTGCTTTCAGCCCGTATTCACCGAATGAAACCGAACTGCCGCGTTGTGCCAGGCCGCGGTTCCGTCCCTTGAACTGTTTACGAAACTTTGTACGTTTTGGCTGTAACATGTTCCTGCATTCCTGTTAGCGTCCGGCCGCAGCCGCAGCTTCCTGTACTTCCGCCGTCGCGAGCTCCTGCTTGTCGAAGACCTCGCCTTTGAAGATCCAGACCTTCACGCCGATGACACCGTAGGTCGTCCGTGCCTCGGAAAACCCGTAGTCGATGTCCGCACGAAAGGTATGCAGTGGAACGCGGCCTTCGCGATACCACTCCGACCGTGCGATCTCGGCGCCATTCAGCCGGCCGCCGACCTTCACCTTGATGCCCTCCGCGCCGACACGCATGGTATTGGTCACGGCACGCTTCATCGCGCGTCGGAACATGACGCGGCGCTCCAGCTGCTGTGCGATGCCTTCCGCCACCAGCTGTGCATCCAGCTCGGGCTTCCTGACTTCCGAGATGTTGATCCGGACGTCATTAATGCTCATGCCGATCATCTTTGACACGTCGGCACGAAGCTTTTCGATATCCTCGCCCTTCTTGCCGATCACGATGCCCGGCCTTGCCGTGAATATCGTGATGTTGGCTTTCTTGGCCTGGCGCTCGATCGTAATGCGGCTGACCGACGCTTCCTTCAGCTTCTCCTTGATGTAGTCCCGAAGCTTGTGATCCATGAAAATGTATTTCGGGAACATCTTCTTGTCGGCATACCATCTGGACGACCAGTCCTTGACGAT
>DATICC010000479.1:0-10289 GCA_035457045.1 Woeseiaceae bacterium
CACGAGAGATCAGGACATGTCCAAAGAGAAATTTCAAAGAACAAAGCCGCACGTAAACGTAGGCACGATAGGTCACGTGGACCACGGGAAGACGACGTTGACGGCAGCGCTGACGAAGGTGATGGCGGCGAAGTTTGGTGGTGAGGTACGGGCTTACGACCAGATCGACAACGCACCGGAGGAGAAGGCGCGTGGTATTACGATTGCGACGGCGCACGTGGAGTACGTGAGTGCCAACCGGCATTACGCGCACGTGGATTGTCCGGGGCATGCGGACTACGTGAAGAACATGATCACGGGAGCGGCGCAGATGGACGGTGCGATCCTGGTGGTGAGTGCGGCGGACGGCCCGATGCCGCAGACGCGGGAGCACATTTTGCTGGCGCGGCAGGTGGGTGTGCCGTACATCGTGGTGTACCTGAACAAGGCGGACCAGGTGGACGATGCGGAGTTGCTGGAGCTGGTGGAGATGGAGGTCAGGGACCTGTTGTCGACCTACGAGTTTCCGGGCGATGTAACGCCGATCATCACCGGGTCGGCGCTGAAGGCATTTGAAGGGGACGCCTCGGAGATCGGGGTGCCCTCGGTGGAACGGCTGGTGGAGGCGATGGACAGTTACATCCCGGTACCGGAGCGGGCCATAGACGGTGATTTTCTGATGCCGGTGGAAGACGTGTTTTCGATCTCGGGCCGGGGCACGGTGGTGACCGGGCGTATCGAGCGCGGCATTGTGAAGGTGGGGGACGAGCTGGAGATCGTGGGTATCCGCGACACTGGCAAGACCACCTGCACCGGGGTGGAGATGTTCCGCAAGCTCCTGGACCAGGGGCAGGCCGGGGACAACGTGGGTGTGTTGTTGCGCGGTACCAAGCGCGAGGAAGTGGAGCGGGGCCAGGTGCTGGCGAAGCCGGGCTCGATCACGCCGCACACCAAGTTTGAGGCGGAGGTGTACATCCTGACCAAGGAAGAGGGCGGGCGGCACACGCCGTTTTTCAAGGGCTACCGGCCGCAGTTTTACTTTCGCACCACGGACGTGACCGGGGCCTGCGAGCTGCCGGAGGGCACCGAGATGGTGATGCCGGGCGACAACGTGCAGATGGTGGTGGACCTGATTGCGCCGATCGCCATGGAAGACGGGCTGCGTTTTGCCATCCGCGAGGGTGGCCGCACGGTGGGTGCGGGCGTAGTCGCAAAGATCCTCCAGTAGTAACTATCGGCAATGCACCGGCCGCTGCGAGCAGCGCCGGTGATTGCCATGAATGGTCGCTGGCGTTATCGGCCCTGCCAAGGCAGTCCGATAACTCTCAGGACCGAACGATAGAACGATGTAGGAGCCTGCAACGCGGGCAAGCGATGGCAGTCCACTCGAAAAATACCGAACGGCGCAGCCGGTTCGGTATGAGTAACGGCAAGGCAGGTGCTTAAGCAGTGTCGCGCAGCGACAGCTGCTTCAAGCACGAACGAGGGCACGGTAACTAGGCCAGTAGCTCAATTGGCAGAGCGGCGGTCTCCAAAACCGCAGGTTGGGGGTTCGATTCCCTCCTGGCCTGCCATTTTGCAGGACGAGCGGCGACATTCGACACGAATGTGGCAGGGCATCGTAGGAGCTCGCATTGCGAGCGACAGCGGTTTGAACGAAGGAAGCAAGGCATCGTAGGAGCTCGCATTGCGAGCGACAGCGGTTTCAACGAAGGCAACAGGGCATCGCCGGCGACGGCAGATTCCGAAAATTACCAAATGGCAACGACAACAACTGAAACCAGCGAGTCGGGTTTACTCGACACACTGAAACTGCTGATCGCGGCCGGCGTGCTGGTGGGCGGTCTTTTTGGCTATTACTACTACCTCGCCTGGTCTCTGCCACTGCGCGTCCTGCTCGTGCTCGGCGGGCTGGCTGCCGGCATCGCAATCGCTATGACCAGCACCCAGGGGCAGAGACTCTGGGCCTTCATTCAGGGCTCGCGAGTCGAGATTCGAAAAGTCGTGTGGCCAACACGACAGGAAACGACGCAGACCGCGATTGCGGTGTTTGTATTTACGTTGGTGATGGCGCTTTTCTTCTGGGGCCTGGACTCGTTCCTGCTCTGGCTCACCAGGACTCTGGTCGGGTCGACCGGCTGATTTTGCAGAACTCAAACAGGGGTAATACGGAAGTGGCGTTACGCTGGTACATCGTCCACGCATATTCGAATTTCGAGCACAAAGTGAAAAGTTCGCTCGAGGAGCGTATTGCACTGATGGGACTTCAGGACAAGTTCGGCGAAATCCTGGTGCCGACGGAAGAAGTAGTCGAAATGAAGGAAGGGCAGAAACGACGCAGTGAGCGAAAGTTTTTCCCTGGCTACGTACTGGTCCAGATGGAAATGGACGATGAGACCTGGCACCTCGTAAAGGAAGTGCCGAAGGTCCTCGGCTTCATCGGCGGTTCCAGCGACAAGCCGGCACCGATCACGGAAAAGGAAGCAGACCAGATCCTGAACCGCGTCAAGGAAGGCGTGGACAAACCGCGGCCGAAGGTGCTTTTCGAGCCCGGCGAAGTCGTACGGGTCATTCACGGACCGTTCAACGATTTCAGCGGTGTCGTAGAGCAGGTGAATTACGACAAGAGCCGGCTGCAGGTGGCTGTGCAGATTCTGGGTCGATCGACGCCGGTTGAGCTGGATTTCAGCCAGGTCGAGAAGGGGTAGGGTTTTTATCGGCAATGCACCGGTCGCCGCAAGCGGCGCCAGTGATTGTTTGGTAGGAAGTTATCGGCAATGCACCGGCCGCCGCAAGCGGCGCCGGTGATTGCCAGAAATGGTCGTTGACGTTATCGGCCCTGCTGACGCAGTCCGATAACCACGACAATCGTTGGTAAAGCCCTTGTAGGAGCCTGCACTGCAGGCGACATCAAGGTCAAATGACTCGAGGAGCTCTAACCAAGCGCTTGCACTCGAAGAGGTAATTGAAATGGCTAAGAAAGTAACTGGCTATATCAAGCTGCAGGTTGCAGCCGGCCAGGCAAACCCGAGTCCGCCTGTGGGTCCCGCGCTGGGCCAGCACGGCGTGAATATCATGGAATTCTGCAAGACCTTCAATGCCCAGACACAGGGCATCGAGCCGGGTCTGCCGATTCCGGTCGTGATCACGGTTTACAGTGATCGAAGTTTCACCTTCATCACCAAGACGCCGCCCGCGTCCGTACTGCTGCGGAAAGCGGCAGGAGCGCCGAAGGGTTCGGGTACGCCGAACACGGCAAAGGTAGGCAAAGTCAGCCGTGCGCAAATCGAGGAAATTGCAAACTCCAAGATGCCGGACCTGACCGCAGCCAGCCTGGATGCGGCCGTACGTACCATTGCCGGCACCGCGCGCAGCATGGGAATCGATGTCGAGGGAGTGAACTGATGGCCAGGTTAAGCAAACGCGCCAGAATCGCGCGTGAAAAAGTCAACCCGGCGGTTTCGTATTCGATCGACGATGCGCTGAAGCTCGTCAAGGAAATGGCAACGGCGAAGTTTCCCGAGAGCATCGACATTGCGGTGAACCTCGGAATCGACCCGCGCAAGTCGGAACAGGTCGTACGTGGTTCGACCGTGCTGCCAAACGGCACCGGTAAATCCGTTCGCGTTGCAGTTTTTGCGCAGGGTGATAACGCAGAGAAAGCAAAAGCGGCGGGTGCCGATATCGTCGGTTTCCAGGATCTGGCGGATGCGGTAAAGGCGGGCGAAATCAACTTCGATGTCGTCATTGCAACCCCGGATGCGATGCGCGTCGTCGGACAGCTGGGACAGGTACTCGGGCCGCGTGGCCTGATGCCGAACCCGAAAGTGGGCACGGTGACCGCGGACGTGGTTACCGCCGTACGCAATGCAAAAGCAGGCCAGGTGCGGTACCGCACTGACAAAGCCGGCATCGTGCATTGCCCGATAGGCAGGGCCGATTTCGAGATCCCGGCTTTGAAGGAGAATCTGAACGCCTTGCTGGCCGACCTCAGGAAGGGCAAGCCGCCAGCGGCGAAGGGTGTATACCTGAAGAGACTGACGATCTCTTCGACCATGGGGCCCGGGGTGTCGGTCGACCAGGCGAGCGTAGAAGCCTGAGATTTTGAGTTTGTTGCTTCGACAGTGGTCGGGTCGGGGCGGTAAGAAAACCGGTCGATGAAGTTCGCTCTATCGTCCGGGAATCGTCGAAGACCGTAGGTGATCGCTGTTCGTTGGTGATCTTAATTCAATGCCTACGCAGATGGTGCAGCCTGAGTCAGAGCAATCTGGCAACGGTCACCAATTCGGCATTGGTGGGTGAAGAAGGATTTCACCTTTGTTATTGACCGTAAGCCAGGAGAAATTCATGGCACTGAAACTCGAAGACAAGAAGACTTTTGTCAAAGAGGTAAGCGCGGTCGCGGGCGAATCCCTTGCTGCTGTTGCGGCGGAATACCGGGGTTTGACCGTTGCAGAGATGACGCAGTTACGCAAGGAAGCGCGTAATGCGGGCGTGTACATGCGTGTTGTCAAAAACACGCTGGCCCGCCGCGCCATCCAGGGTACGGATTTTGAGTGTATGGGAACTACGCTCAAGGGCCCGCTTCTGCTCGCGTTTGCAAAAGACGATCCGGGTGCCGCTGCCAGGGTTATCAAGGATTTCGCCAAGGAGCACGAAGCTCTGAAGGCGGTCTCGCTATCGGCGGGTGGGCGATTATTGCCTGCGAGTGATTTGGCGAAATTGGCAGAAATGCCGACGCTGAATCAGGCGCGTGCGATGTTGCTTGGCCTGTTGGTAGCACCGATAACGAGGCTGGTACGCACCCTTGCTGAACCACCTGCAATGCTCGCACGGACGCTGTCCGCCAGGGCCGAGCAGTAAGCAGCGCAATTATTTTCACTGATTCAGGATTTACCCAGAGGAATACAGAAATGGCAATGTCAAACCAGGATCTGCTCAAGGAATTGAGCGCCAAGCCGATCATGGAAGTCGTCGAGCTCGTGAAGATGCTCGAAAACGAGTGGGGTGTATCTGCAGCTGCCCCGGTAGCGGTTGCGGCTGTCGGCGGGGCTGCTGCAGCAGCGCCTGCGGCGGAAGAGAAGACGGAGTTCGATGTCGTGATGACCAGCTTCGGCGCCAACAAGGTCGGCGTCATCAAGGCGGTTCGCACGATCACGGGCCTCGGCCTGAAGGAAGCCAAGGATGCCGTCGAGGGCGCTCCGTCCGTCATCAAGGAAGGCGTATCGAAGGCAGACGCAGCAAACTTCAAGAAGCAGCTTGAAGAAGCAGGCGCCACGGTAGAGCTCAAGTAATTACTTGATACACCGGTCTTTGATGCAGGACATTGCAGTCCACCAGTCGGACATGCTGCCGGCCGATAACTTCGGCCGGCGGCGTGTTCGCGTCTGTGTGTTTGGTGCCGGCGCAAATCTGTCGGCGGCGACACGCAAAAATTTCTAGTTGAGCGGCAGTTTGCCGGCCGGGAATCCGGTCTGCAGACACCGCCTGAGGAAGGTACTCTCGAATGGCTTACTCATTCACCGAGAAAAAACGCATCCGCAAGGACTTCGGCAAGCGCCAGACAATACTGGACGTACCGTACCTGCTGTCGATCCAGCTGGACTCCTACAAGAAGTTCCTGCAGGTCGATGAAAGCGGGGTGAAGCGCGATGAAGTCGGCTTGCATGCCGCATTCAAGACCGTGTTTCCGATCGTCAGTTATTCCGGCAACGCGGCCCTCGAGTACGTGAGCTACCGGCTTGGTGAGCCTGTGTTCGACGTCAAGGAATGCCAGATGCGCGGCCTGACCTATGCGGCACCCATTCGGGTCAAAGTGCGCCTGGTCATTTATGACAAGGACGCCAGCGGCACGCCCAAGCCGGTCAAGGACATTCGGGAGCAGGAAGTGTATCTCGGCGAAATGCCGCTGATGACCGATCACGGGACGTTCGTGATCAACGGTACCGAGCGGGTCATCGTGTCGCAGCTGCACCGTTCCCCGGGTGTGTTCTTCGATCACGACAAGGGCAAGACGCACTCATCCGGCAAGCTGTTGTTTTCTGCGCGGATTATTCCCTATCGCGGATCCTGGCTGGATTTCGAGTTCGACCCGAAGGACAGCCTGTTCGCGCGTATCGACCGACGCCGGAAACTCCCGGTGACGATCATCCTGCGCGCGCTTGGACTTACCAACGAGGAAATGCTCGATATTTTCTTCGAGCACAACGAGTTCTTCCTGTCGTCGAAAGACATTCGCATGGGCCTGGTACCAGGGCGCCTGCGCGGCGAGACGGCGATGTTCGAGATCAAGCTCGGCCGCAAGGTCATCGTCGAGGAAGGCCGGCGCATTACGGCCAAGCACGTGCGGGAGATGGAGCAGTCGAAGATCGATACGCTGGTCGTGCCGGCCGAATACCTCGAGGGCAAGATCCTCGCGCACGATGTCATCGACAAGGAGACGGGCGAATTGCTGGCTGCGGCCAATGCCGAGCTGAGCGTCGAGCTGATCGAGCTGCTGATCAAGAAGGGCATCGACAGGATTCGCACGCTGTATGTCAATGACCTCGATCGTGGTCCGTACATTTCCAATACGCTGAACATCGATCCATCCACCACGCGCCTCGAAGCGCTGGTTGAAATCTATCGGATGATGCGTCCTGGCGAACCGCCAACCAAGGAAGCTGCGGAGAACCTGTTCCAGAACCTGTTCTTCAACGGCGACCGGTACGACCTGTCGGCCGTCGGCCGCATGAAATTCAACCGGCGTGTCGGTCGCGAGACGTCCGAAGGTGCCGGCGTGCTCGACAATTCGGACATCCTGGATGTCCTGAAGACGCTGATCGACATCCGCAACGGTTATGGAACGGTCGACGATATCGATCACCTTGGCAATCGCCGCGTTCGCAGCGTCGGTGAAATGGCGGAGAACGCCTTCCGCGTCGGGCTGGTTCGTGTCGAGCGCGCGGTCAAAGAGCGGCTGACACAGGCCGAGACCGAGGGTCTCATGCCCCAGGAGATGATCAACGCCAAGCCGGTGGCTGCCGCGGTCAAGGAATTCTTCGGCTCCAGCCAGCTGTCGCAGTTCATGGACCAGAACAATCCGCTGTCGGAAGTCACGCACAAGCGCCGCGTCTCCGCGCTCGGGCCGGGCGGCCTGACACGTGAGCGCGCGGGCTTCGAAGTCCGCGACGTGCACCCGACGCACTATGGCCGGGTTTGCCCGATCGAAACGCCGGAAGGCCCGAACATCGGCCTGATCAACTCGCTGGCCGTATACGCGCGCACCAACGAGTACGGGTTTCTCGAAACCCCGTATCGCAAGATCATCGATGGCAAGGCGACGTCGGAGATCCAGTACCTGTCGGCAATCGAGGAGAGCCAGTACGTCATCGCGCAGGCGAACGCGGAACTGGACAAGAACGGCCGCCTGACGGAGGACCTGGTCTCGGTACGGCACAAGAACGAGTTCACGCTGGCGGACCCGTCCGTGATCCAGTACATGGACGTTTCGCCGCGGCAGATCGTTTCGGTCGCCGCGTCGCTGATTCCGTTCCTCGAGCACGACGACGCGAACCGCGCCCTGATGGGCTCGAACATGCAACGCCAGGCCGTCCCGACGCTGCGCTCGGAAGCGCCGCTGGTCGGCACCGGCATGGAACGCGCCGTCGCGGTCGACTCCGGTGTCACGGTCGTCGCGAAGCGCGGCGGTGTGGTCGATTCTGTCGATGCCTCGCGCATCGTCGTCCGGGTCAATGACGACGAAACCGATGCATCGGAATCCGGCGTCGATATCTACAACCTGACCAAGTACACGCGTTCGAACCAGAACACCTGTATCAACCAGCGGCCGCTGGTGAAGGCCGGCAACGTGATATCGCGCGGCGACGTGCTCGCTGACGGACCGTCGACCAACATGGGCGAGCTGGCGCTGGGCCAGAACCTGCTGGTCGCGTTCATGCCGTGGAACGGCTACAACTTCGAGGACTCGATCCTGATCTCGGAGCGCGTCGTCAAGGAAGACCGATTCACGACCATCCATATCGAAGAGCTGTCCTGCGTTGCGCGGGATACCAAGCTCGGATCCGAGGACATCACTGCCGACATACCGAACGTTGGTGATGCGGCCCTTGCAAAGCTCGACGAATCGGGCATCGCGTTCATCGGCGCAGAAGTCAGCGCCGGCGACATCCTGGTCGGCAAAGTGACGCCGAAAGGCGAGACCCAGCTGACGCCCGAGGAAAAGCTGCTGCGAGCGATCTTCGGTGAGAAGGCGTCCGACGTTAAAGATACGTCACTGCGGGTACCGCCCGGCATGGATGGCACCGTCATCGACGTGCGCGTGTTCACGCGCGACGGCGTCGAGAAGGATGCTCGTGCCCTGTCGATCGAAAAATCGGAGCTGGAAAGCGTTCGCAAGGACCTCGACGATACGTTGCGTATTCTCGAAGAGGACATCTATGAGCGTATCGAGCGCATGTTGCTGGGCAAGGTTGCCCAGGGCGGGCCGAACAAGCTGAAAGCCGGAGCCAAGATCACCAAGGCGTACCTGGACGAAGTGGCGCGCGAGAAGTGGTTCGAAATTCGCCTGAAGAACGACGATGCGAACGAACAGCTTGAAACCGCGGCGGAGAGGCTAAAGGCGCAGCGTGCCGATTTCGATCGCCGCTACGACGAGAAGAAAGCCAAGATAACTGCCGGTGACGATCTCGCGCCTGGCGTCCTGAAAATGGTCAAGGTCTACCTGGCAGTGAAGCGACGTATCCAGCCCGGTGACAAGATGGCCGGCAGACACGGTAACAAGGGCGTGATCTCGACCATCGTGCCGGTGGAAGACATGCCGTACCTGGCCGATGGCACGCCGATCGACATCGTGCTGAATCCGCTCGGCGTTCCGTCGCGTATGAACGTCGGCCAGGTGCTGGAAACACACCTGGGCTGGGCAGCGAAGGGCCTTGGCAAGAAAATCGACGACATGCTGATGGCGCAGGAATCGACGACAAAGATTCGCCAGTTCCTGGAAACGATCTACAACAAGACCGGAGGCCGTGAAGAGGACATCAAGTCCTTGAACGACGCTGAGATCCTGGAGCTTGCCGGCAACCTGGTGAACGGTGTGCCGACGGCGACGCCGGTATTCGATGGCGCGACCGAGGACGAGATCAAAGTCCTGCTGAAGCTTGCGGACCTTCCGGAGACCGGGCAGGCACGCCTGTCCGATGGCCGGACCGGCGATACGTTCGATCGTGACGTCACCGTCGGTTACATGTACATGCTGAAGCTCAACCACCTGGTCGATGACAAGATGCATGCGCGTTCCACGGGGCCCTACAGCCTGGTCACACAGCAACCGCTGGGCGGCAAGGCGCAGTTCGGCGGCCAGCGTTTCGGCGAAATGGAAGTGTGGGCGCTGGAAGCTTATGGCGCGGCCTACACGCTGCAGGAAATGCTCACGGTCAAGTCGGACGACGTGCAGGGTCGTACCAAGATGTACAAGAACATCGTGGACGGCGAGCACGAAATGGATGCGGGAATGCCCGAGTCGTTCAATGTGCTGGTCAAGGAGATTCGTTCTCTTGGCATCAACATTGAGCTGGAGACAGAGTAATGAAAGATCTTCTGAAGCTTTTCAAGTACCAGAACCCGGTCGACGATTTCGATGCGATTCGCATCGGTCTTGCGAGCCCGGACATGATCCGATCCTGGTCTTTCGGCGAGGTCAAGAAGCCGGAGACGATCAACTACCGGACGTTCAAGCCGGAACGCGACGGCCTGTTCTGTGCCAAGATCTTCGGCCCGATCAAGGACTATGAGTGCCTGTGCGGCAAGTACAAACGGCTGAAGCATCGCGGAGTCGTTTGCGAAAAGTGCGGCGTCGAAGTCACGCAGACCAAGGTACGCCGCGAACGCATGGCGCATATCGACCTGGCAAGCCCGGTCGCGCACATCTGGTTCCTGAAATCGCTACCCTCCCGTATCGGCCTCATGCTCGACATGACTTTGCGGGAAATCGAGCGCGTGCTGTATTTCGAGGCTTTCGTTGTCGTCGAACCCGGCATGACGCCGCTGGAACGCGGCCAGCTCATGACCGACGAGATGTACCTCGAGGCAATCGAACAGTATGGCGACGAGTTCGATGCACGCATGGGCGCGGAGGCGGTGCGCGAGATGCTCTCGACCATCGACCTGCAACGCGAAGTGCTGCAGGTACGCGAGGAAATCAATGGCACGCGTTCCGAAACCAAGATCAAGCGCTTGTCGAAACGGTTGAAGCTGCTGGAGTCGTTCATCGAGTCCGGTAACCGGCCCGAGTGGATGGTAATGACCGTCCT
>DATICC010000480.1:0-3012 GCA_035457045.1 Woeseiaceae bacterium
CGATTGCCGAAACTCTCATGGTGCGCGAGCCGTCCACCAGCGAGAACGCCGGCTACGTGCTGAATCTCCGGTTCGACGTGATGTCTGCGCAGCTGTCGAGTGAAGACAGGGCGCAACTCGATGAATTGATTGACAGCTGGAAGGGCGTGAGGAACATACAGATAGCCGCCGTTGGGCACAGCGACGGAGTTGATATCGCGCCGCAGAACCGGCATCTTTTCGCAGACAACTATGTACTGTCCCGCGCGCGCGCGAACACGGTGGCAAATTACCTGGCGCAGGGGCTCAACGTTCCGGAAAGCAACATCCAGGTCGAAGGCCGCGGTCCCGACGATCCACGCGATACCAACGAAACCGCGGAAGGGCGGCAGGCCAATCGGCGTGTCGAGCTTGTGCTGAGCGGACAGCGTCCCGGAAAGCAGTCGTACGTGCGCGTCAAACAGGGATCGAGCGGTACGCTGATTGCGGAAACACGCGGCCTGTTGCCCGGTTCGGAAAAGGCCACCGCGCAAATGCTCAACGACCAGGCGATGCTGGAGCACCTGACGCCGCCGCCGCAAGTGCTGCCGCACGTCAACTCGCTCGCCGATGGCACCGGCTGGGTACTGCCGGATGAGGGGTACCGGCCGGCGATTCCGGCAGTCCGTATCGCCCTGCAGCATCGCCTGGATCAGCAGGTGGCGCTGTTTGTCAACGGTGCGCCGGTGAACCCGCTCAACTTCGACGGTGTCGAAGTCAATACACGCCGCACGGTCGCAGTCAGCCGCTGGGCCGGTGTCGACCTGGTCGAAGGTCCCAATACCATCGTCGCCGAAATACTCTCGGCGGACGGCAGCGTCGTCGAGCGCCTGGATCGGTCCCTGCACTACGCTGGCCCCGCGGTGCGCGGCGAGCTGGTGTCCGAGTCGTCCGTGCTGGTTGCGGATGGTCGTGTACGCCCGTTGCTTGCAGTACGACTGTTCGATCGATTCGGACAGCCGGCTCGACAGACCAGCGTCGGGGCATTCAGGGTCGATAATCCGTATCGCGCCTGGTGGCAGGTCGAGAACGAGCGCAAGAACGAGATTGTGAGTATTGGCAACCGCGAGCCACTCTACACGGTGGGCAAGGACGGCATCGCGCTCATAGAACTCGAGCCCACTACCAGCAGCGGCATGGCGGTGCTGCACCTCAAGTTCGATGGCGAGCGCGAGCAGGAAATCCGGAGCTGGCTGGAACCGGAGCCGCGCGACTGGATCCTGGTCGGGTTCGGCGAGGGCACGGCGGGCTATAACACACTGTCGGATAACGCCGAAGCGGCCATGGATGCGGGCAATGAGGAAGGCTTCTACGAGGACGGCAGGCTGGCCTTTTTCGCGAAGGGCCGCATCAAGGGCGAGTTCCTCATGACCATCGCGTACGACTCGGCACGCGACACCGACCAGACGGGTGACGAGTTCCTCACCAACGTCAATCCGAACGAGTACTACACGCTGTACGGAGACAATACCGAACAGCGGTTCGAAGCGCCGAGCCAGCGCAAGCTGTATCTTAAACTCGAGCGCCGCCAGTTCGTTGCGTTATTCGGCGATTTCGATACCGGCCTCTCGACCACCGAGTTGACGCGCTACGAGCGCCGCTTCAACGGCATCAGGAGCGAGTACCAGGGCGAGCATGTTTCCTACAACGTGTTCGCTACGGAAACGGACCAGAGCTTCACCCGGGACGAAGTGCAGGGCGACGGTACGTCCGGCCTGTACCGCCTGAGCAGGGCGCCGATCATCGGCAACAGCGAGACCGTCAGAATCGAGGTGCGCGATCGATTCGACCCGGCGCGGGTCTTGTCGAGCCAGGCGATGAACCGCTACCTCGATTACAACATTGACTACCTGGACGGCACGATCTTCTTCAAACAGCCGGTGCCAAGCCGCGACGCGGAATTCAACCTGGTCTACATCGTGGCGGAATACGAAAGCGAGACGACGGCCGCGGGCGACGTGATTGCCGGTGGGCGCGCTACCGTAAGAACCGCAGGCGGCGGCATCGAAGTCGGCTTGAGCTACATCGATGACGGCCAGCAGGCTGCGCCCGGCGACATGACCGGGGTGGACTTGCGCTGGCAGGCTACCGACGGCACGTTGATTCGTGCCGAACTTGCCGAAAGCAACACCGAAGTCGCGGGCAGCCGGTTCAGCGGCAGCGCCGAAGCTCTGATTATCGAACACCGCAGCGAGCATCTCGACCTCAATGCCTATCACCGGGAAATCGACCAGGATTTCGGCCTGGGCCAGCAGTCGACCGCAGAACGGGGAGTTCGCAAGTACGGTGTGGACGGCCGGCTCGAGCTGAATGACGCCCTTTCCGTCAATGCACAGGCGTCCATGCAGGAGAACCTGGAAACCGGTGCCGAGCGTCGCGTCGCCGATGCCGACGTCATGTATCGCAACGAGTTCATGTCCGCCAACGTCGGCCTTGTGTACGCAGAGGACGAGTTACTGAACGGCGAGACACTGGCAAGCAACCTGGTCGATGCCGGTATCAGCCAGCAGGTATTCGACAGCGCATTGACCCTGCGCCTCAATGGCAGCTATGCGCTCGGCGGCGAAGCCGAAAACAACGACTACCTGTCACGTGTGGTCGTCGGTGCAGATTACGCGATGTTGCCGGGCGTCGACGTCATCACGGAATACGAGCACGCAAGCGGCGAGGAAGTCGAGTCGACCATGACCCGGGTCGGCGTGCGTGCGACGCCATGGCACCGCGCCCAGATCAACAGCAGTATCAACAACGAGATGCACGAGTATGGTCCACGCCTGTTCGCGACGGTCGGCCTGATCCAGGGACTGCAGATCAACGAGCGCTGGGCGATCGATTTCGGCGTCGATCAGACCAGGACCCTGAAGGGCACGGACCTGCAACGTTTCGACGATGAGAGAGAACTTGCATCCGGCTCGTTGAACGACGATTTCGTGGCCGTTTTCCTCGGTGCCATGTACCAGGCCGGCTCGTGGAGCACGAACAGTCGCATCGAAT
>DATICC010000481.1:0-7725 GCA_035457045.1 Woeseiaceae bacterium
TGGCTGACATGATCATCAGGATTTTCCTGCCGGGCGAGATGCCACAGCAGGCCGAGCCGGCGTAACAGGCTCCTGCACAAACGTCTTCGGCGGGTGGCCGCGGAAGCGGCCGGTCAGCTGCGCCCCGCGGCGCTGCCCCGCGTCGCGCTCAGCGCCTTGTGTACCTCGGCCATGATCGACAGGGCAATGGATGCCGGACCGCTTGCGCCGATGTCGATCCCGGCGGGGCCGTGCACGCGATCACGCAATTTGTCGGCGAAGTCGCCCAGGTCCCGCAACAATCGCCTGCGCCGATTGACGGGGCCGAGCAGGCCGATATACGGGATCTCCGTACCTGCCAGCACCTTCAGGTATTTGCCGTCCGTCACCAGGTGATGGCTCATGACGATAGCCGCGTCAATCCGGGACAAATCGACGTTCGTGTCCAGTTCTTCGGCCGGTGCGCAGTGCACGGCCTCGGCGTCGTCGAATCCGCCAGCACCGATATAAGCCGGGCGATGATCCTGGACAATCACGCGCCAGCCCAGGTCAGCGGCCAGGCGCAGCACCGGCCGGGCGTCGAGGCCGGCACCCAGTACCAGGATTCTTGGCGGCGGCCTGAGGATTGCAACCAGTACCTTGTATTCGCCGCCCGGTCCCGGGAGATCTGCGGTGCGCGATAAGCCCTCACGCACGACCGCAGCGCTCAACCCGGCGATGCGATGCTCGAGGTCCTTGCCGACATTGCTGTGGACGATCCGGCCTGCAACGCTGACCAGCGAACTGCCGGCGGGAACGCGCTCATCCGGAGAGTGCAGAATCGTAGCGGCAGTCTCCACCGTCTCGCCCTGGTAGGCGGCACGCATGCTGGCAAACGGTTCCCAGGCGGATTGAGCGCTCAGCATCTGCAGGAAGATTCGCATCATTCCGTCGCAGCCAACGCCGAGGCCCCACAGGCCCTCGTCATTCCTGGCAAGGTCATAGGTGACCGATTGCGGGCGGCTGCTGGCCAGGACCTCGCGCGCGCGTTCGGCCAGGTCGCCTTCCAGGCAACCGCCGGACAGCATGCCCTGGAAATCGCCCCGGCCGTTGATCAGCATTTGCGCACCGGGCTTGCTGTAGGTCGACCCCGTTGTTTCGTAAACGGTCGCTAAGACCAGCGGCTCATGCCCTGCAGTCCACTCGTCGAATGCCGCGGTCAGTTGCTTTACGCTCATGCTGCGACACCCAGGGCGCGCACCGTCCTGCGCGGCGGAGTTTCTGCCAGCAGCCGGCGCAGATCGTCGAGGCTGGCCAGGTTGTGCGCAGTTACAAACCGATCGACATGCGGCCGCATCGCACGGATGCCGGAGGCTTTCGCTTCGAACCCGCGATAGCTCAACAGCGGATTCATCCAGATCAGTTGCCGGCAGCCTCGTTTCAGGCGTTGCATCTGGAACGCCAGTTCGGCACCGGAACCACGTTCCAGTCCGTCGCATAGCAGGACGACATTCGCATTGCTTTCCAGCACCCGTCGGCTCCAGACAAGATTGAATTGCTGCAGGCTTTCGGCAATGCGCGTACCACCATCCCAGTCGTGGACCTGCGCTGAAATCTTCTGCATCGCCTGGTCTGCATCGCGATCACGCAACCAACGGCTGATGTTGGTCAGTCTCGTGCCGAACACGAACGTATGAACCCGGCGATGCTTTGCCGCAAGTGTGTGAGCATAGAGCAGGAACATTCTTGAGTAGATACTCATTGACCCCGATATGTCGCACAACAGTACCAGTGAGTGCTGCCGCTCCTCGTTGCTCTTTCGGGCAAGCTGGACAGGCTGTCCATGGCATCGCAGCATCAATTGCATCGATCGCCGAAGATCGTAACGTCGTCCGGATGTGCCCGCACGAAATCGTCGCGACCGGCAGGTACCCGGGATGTTGCTTTCTTCCCGCAGGAGCCGTTGCGCTTCCGCAACTTCCTCCAGGCTCATCTGTGCGAAGTCCTTGTGTCGCAGGATCTCGCGTGCGGAATAGGATCCGGCGCGGTCTCTGGACGACGGGTCATCGTCGGCTGCGGCCTGCGAGCTACCCGTCAACGACTCGAGCAACCGGCGAATCCCGGCATCTTGCGCCGCCACGGCCGTGGCCTGCCCCGGCTGGACGAGGGGCAAAGCGAGCAATTGTGCCAGCAGCAACGGGTTGCGGAAGCAGATATGAAACGTCTGGTCGAATAACCTGAATTGAGCAGGGTCGTTGACCAGCACGCAGCGCAATGCGTAAGCAAAATCCTCGCGCTTTTGAATGCCGGTTGCTGCAACGGCCGCGAGCGCATCGATGACTGCGCCGGGACCTACGGGTAATCCGGCGTGTCGTAGCGCTCGGCAAAAAAGCAGTATGGTTTCAGCCAGCCGGCTGCGGCCCGGGTCGTCCATCTTCAGTTCCTGTCATGCCGCCGCCAGTATCCCGGACAGTATTTTCGCAGCCTCGGCGCCGCGTATCCTGGCAATGTCGTCCTGGTACTTGAGCAAGGAGCCGAGCGTGTCATCGATCAGCCCGGCGGTGAGCTCAGCCGCATCGAGCCGTGCCAGTGCATGCGCCCAGTCGATGGTTTCCGCGACACCGGGAGGCTTGAACAGGTCCGCGCTGCGCAGGACCTGTACGAACTCCACCATCTGCCGACGCAATTCCGCGGCAGCACCGGATGCCTTGAGCGCCACGATGCGGGACTCGGCCTCGAGCGTCGGATAGTCGATCCAGTGATAGAGGCAACGGCGCCTGAGGGCGTCGTGAATTTCACGTGTACGATTCGATGTGATTACCACTATCGGTGGGCTCTCGGCCCGAACCACGCCGAATTCCGGAATGCTGAGCTGAAAGTCGGACAGCAACTCCAGCAGGAACGCCTCGAATGGCTCATCGGCACGGTCGATTTCATCGATGAGCAGGACCGGCGGTCCGGAGAGCTGCGGCCTGAGTGCCGCAAGCAGCGGGCGCTCGATGAGATTCTCTTCCGTGTACAGGGTTTCGTTCACGCCGGCGATCCTGCCCTGGGCTTCCGCAAGCCGGATCGCTACCATTTGTCGTGGATAGTTCCACTCGTAGGCCGCGCTTGCGAGATCGAGTCCCTCGTAACATTGCAAGCGTATCAGTTGACGATGCAGGGTCTGCGCCAGCACTTTGGCCAGCTCGGTCTTGCCGACGCCCGCTTCGCCCTCCAGCAACAGCGGCCGGTTCAGGCTCAACGCAAGGAATACTGCAGTTGCAAGCTGCCGGTTGGATACATACTGCACGGCCTCCAGCAGCGCCGCGGTTTCGTCTACGTCTGCAGGCAACATCGGGCGCAGGTCAGGCACAGGCTGCCGCCACGGCGCGCCTGGCCATTACCAGGACAAGATGCGCGCGGTATTCCGCGGTCGCGTGCATATCGCTGTTGAGGTCGCCCGCATCGAAATGCAGTCCGTCCAGCGACGCCGGCGAAAAGTTCCTGCTCAACGCCTGTTCGAGCTGCGGTGCGCGAAAGGCACGCGGCCCGGCGCCGGTCACCGCGACTCGCACGGCATCTGCGTGCTCCGCGACCATCACACCGACAACGGCATAACGCGAGGCGGGATTGGGAAATTTTGCGTAGGCCGCCCTCTTCGGCTGCCGGAAGACGACCGACGTCAGGATTTCGGCCGGCGCCAGTGCCGTTTCGAACATGCCGGTGAAGAAATCAGCCGCAGGTATGTCGCGCTTGTCGGTTCGAATTACTGCATCCAGTGCGAGCACGGCCGCAGGATAGTCTGCAGCAGGATCGCTGTTTGCAACGGATCCGCCCAGCGTTCCGCGATTTCGAACCTGGGGGTCCCCGATGCCCTGCGCAAGATCGGCGAGAGCCGCTATTCGCGACCTTACCAGCTCACTCCCCGCTATTTCGGCATGGCGCATCATTGCACCGATTTCCAATCGATCGCCCTTTTCGCGGATCCCGCGCAATTCACCGACGTGAGCCAGATCCACGAGGTCGGATGGCCTGGCAAGCCGGAACTTCATGGCCGGCAGGAGCGTCATTCCACCGGCCATGATCCTGGCATCGCTTGCGCCGGCCAGTATCGTCCTTGCTTCCTTCAATGATGCCGGGCGGTGATAGTTGAACTCGTACAAGCAATGCCCCCGTCAGCGTCGCATCGCCTTCGCGCCGGCGTGGATGGCACGAACAATGTTCTGGTAACCGGTACAACGGCACAGGTTGCCTTCCAGCCATTCCCGGATCTCCCGTTCATCAGGATCCGGGTTGTGCCGAACCAACTCCAGTGCGCTCATGATCATACCCGGAGTGCAGAATCCGCACTGCAATCCGTGATGCTCACGAAATGCTTCCTGCATCGGGTGCAATTTGCCGTCGCTTGCCACGCCTTCGATGGTCAGGACCTCGGTATCCTGAGCCTGTACGGCCAGCATGGTGCAACTCTTGATCGACACTCCGTCCACGTGTACGACACAGGCGCCACACTGGCTCGTGTCGCACCCTACGTGTGTTCCTGTCTTGCCGAAATGCTCGCGAATCATTTCGACGAGCAGCGTGCGCGTTTCAACTTCGGCGGATACCTTTTCGCCATTCAGCGTGATGGAGACTTGTACCGTCAAGTGTGTAGCCTCTGCTCCGTCGGGGTGCGGTTTCCTGCAAGCAAGGTGTCCGCCATTACATCGGCTGGATGCATTGCATGATTTCCTTCTTGAATCAGCGTATCAGAAACCACCAAATCAGCAAGGCGACGACGACCAGGGCCACCGCCAGCAACATACCGCGGGCACGTTCGGGAACTTGCTCCATCGTGATCCCGATCTCGCTGCCGCGCTGCGCTCCCGGATCGAGCTCACGACTGAAATTGCCAAAAAAATCGTCGGCCAGCTTTCGCGTCGCACCGAGCACCAGCCTGGACCCTATCTGCGCGAGCTTTCCGCCAACCTGGAATTTTGCGTCGTAGACAAGCAGCGTACCGCCGTCTCTTTCCTCGAGCCGTACATCGGCACTGCCCCGCGCGAAACCCGCCGGCCCACCCTTGCTCTCGCCGGTCAAGGTATAGCCAAACGGGGGATTGAGATTTTCGAGCGAAATCTGCGTATCAAACTTCGATCTCACCGGGCCGATCGTGGCCAGGATTCTTGCTTTCAAACGCGTCGGGCCTTGCATTTCGATGGACTCACAGCCGGGTATACACCTGGCCAGTACCTCGGCGTCGTTCAGTGCCTGCCAGACGCTCTGCCGTTCGCAGGCAATCCGGTATTCACCCTTGATATCCAAGCGATTTTTACTCCTGTAACATTTGCGTGCGGGACCGGGTCCAATAGTACACCGTGGTCACGGCAGGCGACTTGAATCCCGTGATCACGGCCCAATGTCCGGGTTTCGGTTACCAGGCAATCCAGCAGTCGGGAGTTTCGGCATGAGCAGCAACGCTACACATCCTGTACAGGTCAGCGATCATGATTTCGAGCAGACGGTACTGAAATCGGACCAGCCCGTACTGGTCGATTTCTGGGCCGCATGGTGCGGACCTTGCCGCGCGCTTGGCCCCGTCATAGAGTCGCTCGCCGGCCAGTACGCAGGCAAAGCTGTAGTCGCCAAAGTCGATGTCGATGCCAATCAGCAGGTTGCCATGAAATACGGCATACGCTCCATTCCAACGGTAATTCTCTTCGACAAGGGCGAAGTCGTGGACACGTTCGTCGGCGTCCGTCCTCGCGGCGACTACGAATCAAGCCTGAGGCGGCGACTCCCCGCGACAGCCTGAGGCGGATCTCAGATCAGGCCCGCGAGGCGAATGGCTTCGACTATCTCGCGGTACTGGCCGGGCGCCATCAGGTGCACGCCGGCAACACCGCGAATCTCCCTCGCCTGTTGGACCATTTCCGCACAAATCACTATGCCTTCGTGACGCGGGTCCCTGGCCGCCTCCATTCGGCGTATGACGCCGTCGGGGATCAGGGTTCCGTAAAGCGAATCGCGCATCCACCTCGCACTATGCGCCGACTTCAATGGCCCGAGTCCGACCAGGAAGTACAAACGCTCGGTCACTCCGCTATCGACGAGACGCCGCATGTAACGTTGGAGCAACGGCATGTCGAAACAGTATTGCGACTGGACGAATTGTGCGCCGGCATCCGCCTTGGCCAGGAGCCCGTCGGGCCGCCAGTCATCACTCACCTGTTGCGGCGCGTCGGCGGTGCCGCGAAAGAAGCGGGATCCCGGCTGCGTCTCTGCCGGCGCGCCGGCCGGGCCGCGACCCATATCGCGCAGCAAAGTAAGCAGACTCGTCGAGTCCAGGTCGAAAACCGGCTTCGCATCGGGCTGATCTCCGGCGGCGACGCCGTCGCCAGTCAGTGTCAATACGCTTTCGATGCCGAACGCGGCAGCGGTTAGCAAGTCACTTTGGATCGCTATGCGGTTACGGTCACGACATGTCACCTGCAAGATCGGCTCGATTCCGAGCCTGCGCAGGTAAATTGCCGCCCCGAGACTCGACAACCGCACGCGCGCGCCCGCCCCATCGGTCAGGTTGATGGCGGTTACCGCAGGCTTGAGTATGCCGGCAGCGATGCCAAGTGATTCGAACTCGGCTTCGCGCGGCGGCGTCAGTTCCGCCGTCACCGCAAAATGCCCGGACTCGAGTGTTTTGCGAAACGATTGCACCACGGCTCCCCGGTGAGGTCAGCTACGCAGAATAACGACGCCCAGAGCCCGCTGCAAATGGCGCCCTGCGGCCGAACAGTTTCCGGAAACCGCTCAGACTACATGGTAGGCATCGAAAAATCCGCGCCTGCCCGGATCCCTGCGGGCCAGCGCGAGGTCACTGTCTTCAACTGGGTATAGAAGCGCACCCCTTCCATTCCGTACATGCCCGTATCGCCGAACACCGATCGCTTCCAGCCACCGAAACTGTGGAAGGCGAGCGGCACCGGGATCGGCACATTGATGCCGACCATACCGACCTTGATGTTATTGGCGAATTCACGCGCTGAGTCACCGTCGCGCGTGAATATGGCCGTACCATTGCCGTATTGGTGATCGTTGATCAGGCGGATCGCGTCATCGAACGAGGCGACCCTCGTCATCGTCAGTACCGGGCCGAAAATTTCTTCCTTGTAGATACGCATGCCGGGCGTGGCGTGGTCGAACAGGGTGGGACCCAGAAAGTATCCGGGCGACTTTGTCATGGCATGTTTGCGCCCATCGACCAGCAATTCCGCACCTTCCTTTTCACCGAGGTCGATATACGAGCGAACTTTGTCCCTGTGTTCTGCCGTGATCAGCGGACCCATGTCGTTGCTGTTGTCACAACCCGGGCCTACTTTCAGCGCTGCGATGCGGGGCAGCAATTTCTCGAGCAATGGTTCGGCGGAGTTGCCGACGGTCACAATGGCGGATATTGCCATGCAGCGTTCCCCGGCTGAGCCGTACCCGGCGCCGACCAAAGCATCGGCCGCCTGGTCCATGTCGGCGTCCGGCATAACGACCAGGTGATTCTTGGCGCCGCCGAGCGCCTGCACGCGCTTGCCGTTGGCGCTGGCGGTGCGATAGACATGCTCTGCGACCGCCGTGGACCCGACGAAACTGACCGCGGCAATACGGCTGTCGTTGAGCAGTGCGTTGACGGCGACATGATCGCCCTGCACGACATTGAACACTCCGGGCGGCAAGCCGGCTTCGTGCAGCAATTCGGCCCACTTCATGGAACAACCCGGATCTTTCTCCGATGGTTTGAGTACGAAGGTATTGCCGCAG
>DATICC010000482.1:0-7368 GCA_035457045.1 Woeseiaceae bacterium
CTCGTCAACTACGCGGCTCCCGGCTTGCGCGCTGTGCTCGGTTATGAGTGACGTAGACCCGATTGAAGGTCGGCCTACGGGCTGCGCAACTATCACCGAAGCAGCCAATGCTGAATACGAAAAGCCAGCATTGGCAGTTCGGGCTATGGACTTGAATTTATGATCTATATCGCCATCGTCACGTTGTACGTTCTTGCATTGCTCTGCATCAGCATCTACAAGACCAGGGCAGTCAAATCCGCCGATGACTTCATGGTTGCCGGGCGGCAGGTGCCCGTGTACATGCTTGTCGCCACCCTCGTCTGCACCTGGATAGGCTCCGGCAGCCTGTTCGGCACTGCCGGACTCACTTTCCGCACTGGTGTTTCAGAGCTGTGGTTTTCGGCCGGTGCCTGGATCGGCATCCTGATCGTCTATCTCATTGCCGCACGCGTTCGCCGCATCGCGCAGTACACCCTCACCGACCTGCTGGAAAAGCGTTACAGCCAGCTCGCCAAAGTGCTCGGCACGATTACCATCATCGTCGCCTACATGGTCATCGCCGGATACCAGTTCAAAGGCGGCGGACGCTTCATCGCGATACTGTCAGAGGGAGCAATCACGCCCGAGACGGGCATGATCTTCGCGGCGATCCTGATCATCGGCTTCACCGTGCTGGCCGGCATGGTTTCGATCGTCTCGATCGACATATTCAACGGCTCCATCATGCTGCTCGCGATGGCGGTCACCTTGCCGTTTGCAATTGCCGCACACGGAGGCTTCGGCGAGGTGATAACGACCATCCAGCAGACGGAACCGACGCACCTGTCGATCATGGGCGGACACGATTTCTTCTGGGTGATCGGCATCACCCTGCCGACCTTCCTGTTGTTGCTGAGCGAAAGCAGCATGTACCAGAAATTCTCTTCCGCCAGGGACGAGAAGAGTGCAAGACAGGCGGTGATGGGCATGTTCATCGGGGTCGTGCTGATCGAGACGCTGATGATGTCCATCGCCCTGGTCGGATTTGCGATTTACGCGGACGACCCGCGATTCTTTTTCGCCGACGGCAGTATCAATCGTGCAATGGCCGAGGAAATCATCCTGCGCATCGGCTACGAGCAATTGCCCGTCATCATCGGTTCGTTGTTGCTCGCTGCCGGTGCCGCCATCATCATTTCGACCGGCAACACCTTCCTGATGGTGACTTCGACGAACGTTACGCGGGACATATTCCAGGCCTTTTTTTACAGGAACGCGACGCAATCGCAGATCGTGTGGTTGCAGCGCGGCTGCATCATCGGCATTGGCGTGCTCGCATACCTCATGATGAGCCAGTTCGAAACCATCCTGGAAATGGCGCTGATTTCGTACACGATGATCGGCGCATCGCTGGCACCGGCCCTTTTGGCCGCGTTCTTCTGGAAACGGGTGACGCGGACCGCCGGCGTGGCGTCGATCGCGTCCGGGATGCTCACGGTAATCAGTATCGCGTTTCTGAATGCGCTGTTCAAAGACAGCGCCGAGCCGCTGAATGTGCTCGGCATTGCCTTCCCGATGGACACTGATTACATCGCCATTCCAGCGGTCATCGTATCGGTTGCGACTCTTGTCATCGTCAGCCTCGCATCAGCGCCTCCGAAAGAGGCCGACTGGCGGGAGTTCATCGACGCCTGAAGCAGCAACGACACTTATTCAGCGAGCCGGATCGTATCGACTTCCAGTTCGGTTTTCTGCCGTTCCTGGTCGACTTCGCCGGTTATCTCCACGCGCTGCTCCGGCGTAACTTCCAGGCCCTTCCAGTCCTCGTCATCGATTTCAACAATGATCGTGCCGGTGTCATCGCGGAATTCGTACGTCTCGTCTCCGATATTTCTTACTACGTAGCCGGTGAGCCGAACTTCTGCATCGTCCGGCAGATCGGCGACTTCCGCGGCCATCACGACCTGCCGGTTGTCAGGGCCTTTGAATCCGCCGGTCTGGGCGTTGGCCGCAACTCCGGCCGCAAACATTGCAAGTATTGCTAATGCTGACTTCATCGTGGGTCTCCTTTTGATCAGTCCACGATCGCAGATTAGCTTGGCAAGCTTAGGACTGGATTAAGACGAAAACGAGACTTCGACGACCAGGCCTACTCTGCCGTCTTCCCTCGCGAGATATTGAATTACCGCGCCGTGCACTTCGGCGATCCGGTGACAGATTGCGAGGCCAAGGCCGAATCCCTCACTCTTGCTGTCGAGGCGTGTAAATCCCCGGGACATTCGGTCGCGGGTATCGCCAGGGATGCCGGGACCGTTGTCGCTGACGCGCAGGCAGATGGTGTCGCCCTGCTTTTCGAGATCGACTTCGACGCGGGTACCCGATGGGCAATGGTTCAGGGCATTCTGCAGCAGGTTCTGCAGCAGAATTTCCAGCAAAAGCGCATCTCCCGCGACCTCCACAGAAGTCAATCGAGCATCGCATATCATCCCGGCCGCAAGAAATTTCTCCCGGAAGCGCTCGATCACCCGTGTGCAGATATCCGCCAGGGGCAGGCGATCGAATCGCTGCCGCCACTGCCCGCCCTCGAGCCGCGCGAGCGTCAGGAGCTGCTCGATCAGCCGTGTCAGTCGTTCCACCTCCGATTTCATTGCAGGCAGGTCCGGGGTGCTGCTTGCAAGCTCCAGTTTCAGAGTCGTGAGCGGCGTCCTCAGCTCATGGGCAACATCGCTCGCGAACCTCCGTTCGCGCGTGATCACGGTATCGATGCCTCTCATCAGGTTGTTCAGCGAGTCGCGAAGCATGCGGATTTCGCGAGTCGGCGAACTGACGCTCAGTGGCGCAAGCGAGTCGGCGCTGCGTGTTTCCAGCTGACGTACGAGCCGTGTCAGCGGGACGAGAATGAGCAGGATAAGGACGGCCAGCAACAGCAGGTTGATGCCGCCGCCGACCAGGGCCGGGCTTATGATGTCCTCGAGGATTTCCTCCTGTACTTCCTTGTACAGGTCGTCGCGACGCAGGAGCTGAACGACGACATCCTCTTCACGCTCCTGGTAACCGTGCCAGTCGAAGTTATCGTCACGGTGGTGGAGCGACCCGTCGTCCTGCGCTGCAAGCGGCATTACCTGATCCAGGTTGCTGATCCGGCGGCCGGTCGTCAGGTCATGCACCGTTACCCACAATGTTTCCTCATCGTCATCTTCGAAGGTTTCGACCAGGAGCGATTGCAGATCCTGCGCCGTCATTCGCAGCTTGTCCCTGCTCAGCAGTTCAGCGAGCAGTTTCGTCTGGGCCTCGAGGTCGTCATCCAGCACATCGCGAAACTCGCGGTCCGCGACCCACCAGGTGGCCGCCACGCCGCCGATGGTTGTCAGCGTGGTCGTAACGGCGAGCAGCAGCGCCAGGTGCCAGAGACGGAATGTCATTGCGCGACCAGCCGGTAGCCGAAACCGCGCACGGTCTCGATACGGTCCTTGCCTAGGAGCTTTCTGAGACCATAGATGTGCACTTCCAGTGTGTTCGAGTCCACGCCCTCGCCCAGACCGTACAGTTGCTGTAACAGTCGCTCGCGGCTGACCGGGCCGTCCCCGGCGTGCATCAGCACCGCCAGGAGCTGGTGTTCCTTCGGGGTCATGCTGAGCGGTTGCTCATACAGGTAGAACTGGTGCGAAACAGCGTCAAAACTCAGGTTGCCCGCCGACAGCCGCGGTTGTGCGCGGCCCGACTTCCGTCGCAGGAGTACCCGGATACGCGCCAGCAGCTCTTCGGGTTCGAAGGGCTTCACGAGGTAGTCGTCGGCGCCGGTATCCAGGCCCGTGACGCGGTCGTCCAGCGCGTCACGCGCAGTGACGATGAGTATCGGCGTATTGCAGCCGGCGGCCCGCAAGGATTGCAGCCAGTCGACGCCGTCCCCGTCGGGCAGGCCGAGATCGAGCAGCATTGCATCGTATTTCGCGGACGCGAAGTGACTTTTCGCGGATTCCAGCGAGCGAACCCAGTGCACGCGATAGTGGCTGTTCAGCAGCTTCGACAGCGCGTTGCCAAGATTCAGGTCATCTTCGACGACTAACAAATACATGGGTGAACCAGAGGTGTGTTTTGTTCGGGCGTAATCCGGCTCCTGCAATATTGCCGCAGGCGCATTAAGCCAAGCTTAAGCGTATTCGGATGTCGGCGAGAGCAGGCAAAACTCTTCATCTGTATTTCAGCTTTGGCAATCACACTGCGGACAGTCGAACAGCATACGGAGATATTCCATGAAACACTCAGCGATTGCCATTCTGCTCACGGCCGCCGGGGCACTTGTCATTGGCGGCTGCGGAGGGTCCGCCGACGTTGGAGGATTTCCGGAAGTTCCCGAACGCTACGTCACAGCACTCGAGCCGGAGGCAAATATCGACTCGGTGGCGGTAGCGCCTTCCGTAGCCGGCGAGCCGTCGCTGCTGTTTGCGACCGCCAAAGCCACTGACGTGATCAAGGTCTTCGACGCATCGTCAGGTGCCGAACTCCTGGAACTTGGCGGTAGCGGCGCCTCGCCAGAGGATTTTCAAAGGCCGAACGGCGTTGCCGTCGCAAACGACCTGCTCATCGTGGTCGAGCGCGACAACCGGCGAGTCAGCATACGCTCGATTCCGGACTACCGGCTGCTCGGGACCTTCGGCGATGATGTTCTGAGGAATCCGTACGGCCTCTGGGTACAGGAGCTGGAAAAGGATCGCTATCGTCTGTTCGTCACCGACGCTTACGAAATGCCGGACGAGAGCGTGCCGCCAAACGAGGAGCTCGATGAGCGTGTCAGGCAATGGCAGTTCGCCGTGTTGCGTGACAGCGAAGGCAGGTCAATCGCAATTGACAGCCAATTCGAAAAATCTTTCGGTGACACGACTGACGCCGGTGCACTGCGTGTCGTGGAGTCGATTTTCGGCGACCCGGCGCATGACCGTTTGCTGATCGCCGAGGAGGACGAGGACCCGGTAACCGGGCTCGTCATCAAGGTCTACGACCTGGATGGCCGGTACAAGGGAGAGCAGCTGGGCAAGGGCATATTCAAGGCGCAGGCCGAGGGCATTGCCTTGTATGCCTGCGAAGACGGCTCCGGGTACTGGCTTTCAACCGACCAGGCGAAAGGACGCACGGTTTATCACCTGTTCGACCGAAAGACACTTGAGCACGTCGGCGCGTTCAGCGGCGAGCTTACCGCCAACACGGATGGCGTCTGGCTTGCTACGGACAACATACCGGCATTCGCCAGCGGCGCCTTCTTTGCGGTTCACGACGATCAGGCCGTGTCGGCTTTCGACTGGATGGATATCGTCGCGGCGCTAAAGCTCAATACCTGCGAAAGCGAGCGTTCCGCTGGCAATCAGGAGTGATCCGCCACCGCCCCGGCCTCCTGCAATTCTTCGGCCAGCCTGCGCGATTCTTCGGCGCGGGCAGACGAGAACCGCGCCAGCAGCAGGTACAGGCAGGGAGTCAGGTAAAGCGTGAACAGGGCGGCGATCCCGAGGCCGCCGAACACCACCCAGCCGATCGAGGAGCGTGCTTCGGCGCCGGCGCCGCTGCTGAGGACGAGCGGCAGACCGCCGAGTACCGTGGAGATCATGGTCATCGCGACCGGTCGCAGGCGAACCGCGGCGCCATCCTCGACGGCTTTCCGGATGTCGTAACCGCGGTCGCGAAGCTGATCGGAAAACTCCACAAGCAGCACACTGTTTTTCGCCATGAGGCCGATGAGAAGAACGAGTCCGATTTGCGAGTAGATGTTGACTGACGTTCCGGTCAAGGCCAGCGCAAATACGGCAGCCGCAATGCCGAAAGGTACGACAAGCGTTACGACGACGGCACTGGTGAAGCCCTCGAACTGCGCGCAAAGGACCAGGAAAATGACCGCAAGTGCGATCAGGTAAGTGAAAGCGACTTCGCGCGAGGTCTCCTGCAGCGTGGCGGCTTCGCCGAGCAGGATCATCGCCACGTCGTCAGGCAATACGTCAGCCGCGAGGGCATCGAGTTCATCCACGGCGTCCTGCAGCGGATAGCCACTCGAGAGCTGGATATCGACTTCGATGGCGCGCCGCTGTGCCTGCCGCTCGAGCTCGGCGGCAACACCCTCTTCACGCAATGACACCACGGTCGACAGCGGCAGTAATTGACCCGAAGTCGTACTGACGTAGAGATTGACCAGGTCCGACGGATCGTTGATCTCGCCGCTCGAGGATTCCAGCAGGATAGGCACCGCTTCGTCCTCGATGTTAAGGTCCACGAGTTCGTCGCCATCGATCATTGCGCGCAGAGTGGCGGCGAGATTGTCGAGATCGATGCCGAGATCCGCAGCCCGGCGGCGGTCGATGTCGACTGACAACTGCGGTTGCGTCGGGTCGTAGGAGATTTCCGGCTGCTGCAGATGCGGCAATCGCTCCTCTATGGCCAGTACGAACTTTTTGGCCGCTTCGAAGATTATCCTGTAATCGCTGCCTACGAGCGCCACCTCGAGCTCGCCGCCGCTGCGGCGGAGATTCAAGCTGTTGCTGCTGGAAACCGAGACCCGCGCGCCGGGAATCTGTGCGAGCGAACCTTCGATCGCATTGCCGATCTCCTGTTGACTGCGCTGGCGAAGGTCCCAGTCGACCAGAGGTACGGTTACACGGCTGCGGTTCGGGTCCCAGGTGCCTACCACGGTGAACATCGAGGTTGCTTCACCGGCGTCGATCAGAGGCCGCAGCGTTTGCTCGATCTGTTGCGTCTGGCGGTCCATGTAGCCGATGCCTACGCCGTCGGGCCCGGATGCATCGACGACGATCAGCCCTCGATCCTCTGTGGGTAGCAGCTCCCGGTCGAGTGACTGGAACAGCACCGCGGCAGCGCCTGCGAACAGCAGTCCCCCGGCCAGCGGCAGCAACGGCCTATCCAGCAAGAATGAAAGCGAGTGTCGATAGAAAGCTGTCAGGCTCGTACCGAAAGCCGCGAGCACTTCCACGGAACGGGATTTCCGGCCCTGCTCCGGCAATCGCGATGCAGCGACCGGAACCAGCGACAATGACACGAAACTCGAGATTGCAACGGCGATTGCAAGCACGACGCCGAATTCGCGGAACAGCCTGCCCGCCGTGCTGGGAAGAAACGCGATCGGCACGAACACCGAAACCAGCACTGCGGTCGTCGTCACGACCGCGAAGAACACCTGGCGGGTACCGAGAACAGCAGCCGCCCGTGCCCCGATGCCCTGTGCGCGCCGCCGCTGGATGTTCTCGAGCACGACAATCGCATCGTCGACCACCAGTCCGGTTGCCAGCACCAGCGCCAGCAACGTCAGAATGTTGATCGAGAATCCGAACAGCCAGATGGCCGCCACCGTGCCGATGAGTGAGACCGGTATTGCGATACCGGGTACCAGGGTTGCGCGCAACGAACCCA
>DATICC010000483.1:0-8563 GCA_035457045.1 Woeseiaceae bacterium
TTTTTAATATATTTCAATGGCTAATAAGTGGTTTTTAATGCGGATTCTGCATCGCCGTCACGTTCGATGCCAGGCGCAACCAGGCTGACGAAAGCAGCGCGTAGAGCACGACCACGAACCAGGTGCGAGCATCGTTGGCCAGGATCGAAGTAGTCATGACGATCGCGAGCACGCCCGATGGGAGCACCAGGTTGAGCCTGCCCAGTTCGAAAGCGATCGCGTTCTTCCTGCGATCGCTGATCATGCCCAGCGTGTATAGCTGTACCCACAACAGCAGGCAGGGAATTGTCACCACGGCCAGACCTTGCGAGGCATACAACCGTCCGATCCATAGTATGCCGGCCACGGCAACGAGGAATTGTCCGATCAGGTAGTAGCGCAGCGTCGCGGTGAGCGGCGGGTCGTACTTGCGAAACGTCCGAATTTCCGACCTGTGCTTCGGGTAGCGCGCCTCGACATCCTGCGGCCGCCAACCCGTGCGACGAAACCAGATACCGAGCTTGTCGCGCCAGCGCCGCGTACGTACCGCGTCGAACCACAGGTAGGCATACACCTGCACATTGGCCCAGAACGGATTCCAGCTCGAAAGCGGTTTGCGCACGCCGAACACGACGGGATCGTCATCGAGTTCCTCCTGGAAACTGCCGAAAAGTCTGTCCCAGAGAACCAGGATCCCGCCGTAATTGCGGTCGATATACTTTTCGTTCTGGGCATGGTGCACGCGATGGTTCGAGGGTGTGACCAAGATACGGTCGAGCACACCGAGTTTGCCAATGTGCTGCGTGTGGACCCAGAACTGGTAGATCAGATTCAGCGAGTTGACCGTGATCAGTACTTCGGGTGGAAACCCGACCAGGAACAGCGGCAGGTAGAAGATCCAGTTGAACAGGAACCCGGTGCTGGTCTGCCGCAGAGCCGTCGACAGGTTGTAGTCCTCGCTCTGATGATGCACGGCATGCGACGCCCACAGGATCGAGATTTCATGACCGCAGCGATGTGACCAGTAGTAGCAAAAGTCCCAGGCCAGCATTGCCACCAGCCACAACAGCAGTCCGGTCGGCGACATGTCGAACCACGCCAGCGGCATGTCGACCAGGGCAAATTCCTCAAAGGCGTATGCCCAGATGACGGTTGGCACGATCTTGGTGAAATAACCGATAGTCGTGCTCAGGGTTCCTGCGCTCAGGCTGTTGATTGCGTCGTTGGCCCTGTAGTACCCGGTTCCACGGATGCGATCGACAAACAGCTCGATCAGCAATGCAAGCAGGAAAAACGGTACGGCAATTGCGATCAGGTCCATAGGGGTCGGTGATTCGGCGTTTCGGCAGGCAAATTGTACCGGACAATACCCCGGTTATTTGGGTTAGGATTCAAGCCGCAAGTCTACGGGCTCGATCATGGCATTAGTCACGAAATCTGAAATCGACATCCTGCAAGCAGCGCTGGAAAAGCTGCAGCAAGGATTCAGTCGTCTTCCCGATTTCACGCCGGACGTCGACCAGGACAGGATCAGGTCGGTGCTCATGGACGTGGCCGGCCGCATGCAGCAAAACTACCCCTACCACCACCCGCGCTATGCCGGGCAGATGCTCAAGCCGCCACATCCGGTTGCAAGGCTGGCCTACGCGCTGTCCCTGTGGATCAATCCCAACAATCATGCCCGCGACGGCGGCATGGCCAGTTCCCTTATGGAAAGCGAGTGCGTCGCTGCGATCGGGGCGATGTTCGGGCTGGGCAAACCGCTCGGGCACCTGTGCGGTGGCGGCACCATGGCCAATCTCGAGGCCTTGTGGGTGGCGGGGCAGCTGCATCCGGGCAAGACCGTGCTGGCATCCGCACAGGCGCACTACACTCATGCGCGAATCAGCGACGTGCTGGCCTTGCCATTTGAAGCAATCCCGGTAACGGCCGATGGCTGCATGGATATGACCGCTCTGGAATCGCGACTGCGGGAAGGCGACGTCGCGGCAGTGGTGGCGACCATGGGAACGACAGGGCTCGGTGCGATCGATCCGCTGCCGGCCGTCCTGCACCTGCGGCAGCAGTACGGATTCCGGCTCCATGTCGACGCCGCCTACGGCGGGTACTTCACGCTCGCCGATGCCCTCGCGCCGGAAGTGCAGCCGGCATTCGCACGCATGGGCGAGGCCGACTCGATCGTCATCGACCCGCACAAACACGGACTGCAACCTTACGGCTGCGGCTGCGTGTTGTTTCGGGATCCCACCGTTGGGGCACTTTACAAGCACGACTCGCCGTACACGTATTTCAGTTCTGCGGAATTGCACCTGGGCGAAATCAGTCTCGAGTGCTCGCGTCCGGGTGCGGCAGCGGTTGCCCTTTGGGCGACACAGCAACTTTTGCCGATGCAACGTGGCGGCGAATTCGCCAGCGGGTTGAACCGTTCCCTGCTCGCTGCAAGGGAGCTATGGCGCCGCGTGCGGGCCAGCCGGCGATTCAAGGCTTTGCTGCAGCCGCAGCTGGACATCGTCGTGTTCGGCGTCAGGGCTGGCAATGCCCGGGACGCCAGCGCGCTGGCGCGCAAACTGTTCGCGGAAACGGCCAAACGCGAGTTGCACCTGGCCTTGATAGAAATACCAGGCGAGCTGGTACGGCACTACTGGCCGGAGCTGATCATGAATCGCGATACGGTAACCTGTGTCCGATCCTGCATGATGAAGCCGGAGCACCTGGACTGGATCGACGATATCTGGTCGGTACTCGAATCAGCCGCCCTGGCTCTGGACGATTGATCTCACCAGCGCCGCACCGCCGTAAAAGCACGCCAGCCCGCCCACCAGGGTTGCGCACAGGTAGGCGAAAGCGGACACGATCTCGCCGCGCTGCAGCAGGTTGCTCATTTCCACAACGAGCGCGGAGAGCGTCGTGAAACTGCCGCAGAATCCGACCGCAAAGAAAAGCCTGTTTTGCTGCGAGATGAATTCGCTGTGACTGAACCAGCCTGGACTGGCGAGCAATTGCACGACCAGGCCCATCACGAAACATCCGACCAGGTTCGAGGCGAAAGTCCCCAACGGCACGATTACGATAGTGCGGGCCAGCAGCAACGACATTCCCAGCCGTGCCACGGAACCCAGGGCGCCGCCCAGAGCAACGAGCAGGAAGGACATGGTCATGGTGGTCATCGCTGGTTCCTTCCGGACCGATGTTGCTCAAGCTGGAGCCAGACTCTGCAGGGTCTGCCGGTACTCCCTTTCGAGCTGTGCGACGATATCGCGCACTGATGCAACAGCGTCGATGGTTCCAACGCCCTGCCCTGCGCCCCAGATATCGCGCCAGGCTTTGGCCCGTGCGTTGCCGCCACTGCCGAAATCCATCGATTTCATTTCCTTTTCCGATAGCTTGTCCGGGTCCAGGCCGGCATTCTCTATGCTGCCGCGAAGATAGCTGCCGTGCACGCCGGTGAAAACCGGTGTGTAAACGATGTCGGCTGCGCGGCTCGCCACGATCATCTGCTTGTACGAGTCCGGTGCGTTGGCTTCGTGGCTCGCAATGAAGCGGGTTCCGAAATAGGCGAGGTCCGCACCCAGCGCGCGCGCCGAGACCAGGTCGCAGCCGCGGCTCATCGCACCGGCCAGGATCAGGGTGCCATCGAACATCCGGCGAATTTCCTTGGTCAGCGCAAACGGGCTGGTGGTGCCGGCGTGCCCGCCGGCCCCGGCACAAACCGCGATGATGCCGTCGACACCCTGGCTGATTGCCTTCTCGGCATGGCGCAGGTTGATCACGTCGTGGAAAACGACCCCGCCATACTCGTGCACTGCCGCGACGACTTCGGCCGGAGGACGCAAGCTGGTGATGATGATGGGTACCTTGTACTTGACGCAGGTCGCGACGTCGTGCTGCAACCGGTCATTGCTCTTGTGAACGATCTGGTTGACCGCGAATGGCGCGACCGGCTCGTCCGGATGCGCGGCGGCATGTTCAGCCAGTTCCGTTGTGATTCTTTGTAGCCATGTCTCCAGCATGGATTCAGGCCGTGCATTCAAGGCCGGGAACGATCCAACGATGCCTGCCTTGCACTGCGCCATGACGAGTTCCGGACCGGACACGATGAACATCGGCGCCCCGATCAGGGGTATCCTGAGCTTGCCCTCCAGCATGGGGGAAAGTGCCATCAATTACTCCGGGTCGGCAGGCAAAAAACGCCCGCATGCTAGCACAGAAGCTGCAAAAGTCGGCACGTGACCAGGGTCACATTTCACGCCTTCGGGCGCTGCTAGACTGATTCGATGAAAAATCCACGCAACCAGGGAACGGGCGGTGAAGACACTGCGCAGCTCGCCATCGATGCAATGCAGAATATCGATTTCGATGCACTGTCGTTTGTGCAGCTGAAGCGACTGGAGTCTGCTCTCGCGGATGCGAAGCGGCGCATAGCAGTGGAATCCGGGCGTCGTACCGAAAGTGATGCGCAGGGAGATACAGTGAGGGTCGCCGTACCGCCATCGCTCGAACGCTGACGGCAGTCTGTACGACGATCAGCCGGGGCCGCTCCCCACGGTCATGAAACTCGCTTCGCAATCGGCGATCAACGTGCCGTCTCCGACGCGGGCCTCCCCTTTCAGGAGCACCAGCCTCTTTCGCTGGCACTCGATCCAGCCCTTGAGAAAAATGGACTCACCAACCGCCAGCGCCTGCCGGTAGCGAATTTCACATCGTGCCGTATGTGCCTTGATGTTCTGCAGGTACAGCACATTGGCCATGACGTCATCCAGCGCGGAAAAAATGATGCCGCCGTGCACGGTGTTCTCGTAGCCCACGTGGTTTTCGGTCGGACAAAACTCACCGCGGCAGATTCCGTCGACGAGTTCAAAGCGTATTCGCAGCCCGACCGGGTTCTCCGGCCCGCAGGCGAAGCACATTTTTGCTTCTTCGACGGGGACGATTGCGGACAATGACAGTTCCTCTTTTGTCTCCTGGCGCTTCGATCAGGGGATCCGCCGGTCGATCAGGATGGCCAACGGATCGCCCGACCGGTCCCTCAATATCTGGCTGCCGAACCAGTCGCCGCTCTTGGCGATCGGATCGCCGGACATGGAAACTCGCGCGACGATTTCAAGCTCGGCATAAGCCGAGGGCACACGGCCGGGAATCATCGCGTCGGCATCGGAAAGCGTCACGACAGCAGGTAACTCGGACGCGCGACGCCGCACAGCAGCAATTGGCGGTGACGGCTGGGCCGGGTCGCGCGCGATGATGAATACGGTCGCATCCGGTGCCACCGCCATCGATGCATCGACGCCCAGCGCAATATTGACCGTGACCACCGTCGAACTATCAGTGAGGACTGGGCTTTCGACCGGCGGCAGAGACTCGCCTCGCAGCTCCGCGATACGCTGGCGCAGGATATCCTCGACGTTTTTGGGCGTGGAGGTCGCCAGCAGGGCCTCCCAGCGATCGGCGGCGAGCAAGGGCTCACCTCGACTGATGGCCGCCAGACCGCCGTAAAACAATGCTTTGGGGTTGGCGGGCGACAGGGACAATGCGGTCTCGAACAACTGGCCGGCGCGTCCCGAAATACTGCTTTGATCCTGCATGAGTATGGCTTCACCAAGGTCCGCCAGCGTCTGCGCGTCGCGGCCGGACTCGAGTTCGATCGCGCGCTCGAAAGCTGTGATCGCTTCCGGCAACCTGCCCATCGTGAAGTAGGAGCGCCCAAGCATCTTCCAGCCCGGCAGGTCCTGCGGATTCTCTGCGAGTCGCGCCGCAAGTCCCGCAACCATTTCGTCGACTTCCGGCGTCGTGGTCTGTGCATCGCGAGCCGTCGGGCTGCCGATTTGCAGGTAAACGATCGGAGCGAGCGCCATCGCGGCGACCACGATGGCCACGGCCGTTGCCGAACGAGGCGTCTTCAGTCGATACACCGGCAACAGCAGGAACGATGCGGCAACCGCGAGCATCAGCGCGAAAAGAAACCACAGCATGGCTTAAGTCCGCGACTCTTCGGGTGAGTCGGGGGCGTCGTCGACCGGCAGCAGCATGCGCCGCCGCACGACACGGAACACGATAATTGCACCCAGTCCGATGAAGAGTCCGGGAGCGAGCCACAAGACCAGGGTCTTGCCCCACATTCGCGGCCGATACAGCGCAAATTCCCCGTATCGGGTTACCAGGAAATCGAAAACCTCCGCATCTGTCTTTCCCTCCTCCAGCATGCGCCGGATCTCCCGCCGAAGATCGTCTGCGAGGAAAGCATTCGAGTCCTTGATCGTCTGGTTCTGGCACTTGAGGCAGCGCACCTCGGATATGATTTTCTCGTATCGCGCCTGCATGGCGGGGTCGTCGAAAGCCTTGTCCGTGTCGATGGCCAACGCCTGCAGTGCGAGCAGCAGGAATCCGGCCAACAAGACTTGCCTTCTCATGTGGGTTCCCTGGACCCTGCGCCGAGTCGCGGCAGGAATTCCTGTTCCCAGACCTGCTGGTTGAGGGGACCGAGATATTTATAGAGGACGGTGCCATCGGCATCGATCAGGAACGTCTCTGGCGCACCGTAGACACCCCAGTCGATGCCGGCTTTGCCGTCGGCATCGTAGCCCGACGCGACGTACGGGTCGCCCAGCTGTTGCAGCCATCGCTGCGCATCCTCTCGCCGGTCGCGCCAGTTCAGCCCGTAAATCGGAATGTCACCGGCGCTCGCAAGCTGCATCAGGAAATCGTGTTCCTGCCGGCAACCGACGCACCAGGTAGCCCACACGTTCAGCAGCACGGCCTGCCCGGCGAAATCTGCGTTGCTCACTCGGCGCGCTGGGTCTTCGAGCATGGGCAAGTCGAACGCGGGTGCTTTTTTGCCGATGTAAGGCGACGGCAGGATCGTCGGATCCTTGTTCAGCGCGACCATGAACATTGCCACCATAACCGCAAATACAACTATGGGTACGACGTAGCGGGTCATCAGGCCGTCTCTCCGTCGAGCGCAGCCACGTGTTCCGTTTCCCGAACTCGCAAGCGATAACGTCGGTCGCTGGCGGCAATGGCACCACCCAGTGCCATGACCAATGCGCCGAGCCAGATGAACCGTATCATCGGCTTGTACTGGATGCGCACGCTCCAGGCGTCGTCGCCCAGCGGGTCACCGAGGGCGACGAACAGGTCTCGGTTCCAGCCCGCATCGATGCCCGCTTCGGTCATCGGGCTTTGTTGCACGAGGTAGGTGCGCTTTTGCGGCCGCAGCTGGGTGACAAACTCGCCGTCCCGGCGTATGTCGACTTCGCCCTCGAGTGCACGGAAATTTGGACCGTCGAGCTGCCGGAGCCCGCGCAGTTCGAATTCATAGCCGGCGACTTCGATGCTGTCGCCCGGCGCGAGCCGGCGGTCTTCCTCGACCGTGAACGCCGAGACGATGGTGACTCCCAGTACGAACAACCCGAGCCCGAGGTGCGCGACCGACATGCCGAGCGCGCTGCGCGTAATCGGCGGAGTTCCCGGCGCGCGGCGCAGCGAACGTACCGGCTGCAACAGCGAAACGATGATGATCCAGAATGCGGCAATCGTGCCTGTCGTGAGCAGCAACCCGGACCGGCCGTAGACCAGGATTGGTACCAGCACTCCCAATGCGACGGCGACGATAGCCGGCAGGCGCAGTTGTGCGGCGAGCGCAGGCCAGGGCTGGTGCCGCCACGCAGTCTGCATGCCGAGCCCGACCAGCAGGATCAAGGGCACCATCGGGATCGCGAATGCAATCTGGAACCACGGCGGGCCGACGGAAATCTTGCCCGCCTCGAAAACCTCGACGACCAGGGGAGCCAGCGTCCCGGCAAGGATCAGCGTGGCGGCAATGACCAGCAGCACGTTGTTGAGGAGGAGAAAGGTCTCGCGCGACAAGGGCCTGAAGCCCGCGGTCGAATCGAGTTTCGGCGCCCGCCAGGCATACAGTACCAATGCCCCGAGGACCACGAGTGCGAGGAACACGAGAATGAACCTGCCGCGCGCCGGATCGGACGCAAACGCGTGCACCGAAATAAGTACCCCGGAACGCACCAGGAAAGTACCGAGCAGGCTCAGTGAAAAAGCAGAAATCGCGAGCAACAGCGTCCAGCTCTTGAAAAGCCCGCGTTTCTCGGTCACGGCCAGCGAGTGTATGAGTGCCGTGCCGACCAGCCACGGCATGAAGGACGCGTTCTCGACCGGGTCCCAGAACCACCAGCCGCCCCAGCCCAGTTCGTAGTAGGCCCACCAGCTGCCCAGCGCGATGCCGACGGTAAGAAACAGCCACGCCATCGTCGTCCACGGGCGTGTCCAGCGCGCCCACCGCTGGTCGAGCTGGCCGCTCAGCATCGCTGCGATGGCAAAGGCAAACGCCACCGAGAATCCCACATAGCCGACGTACAGGATCGGTGGGTGAATCGCGAGCCCGGGGTCCTGGAGCAGCGGGTTCAGGTCCGCGCCATCCGGCGGTGCGGGTATCAGCCGTTCGAACGGATTGGAAGTCAGCAGGGTAAACAACAGGAAGCCGCAGCTCAGCAGGCCGAGCACTCCCATGACCCGGGCCGAAAACGACAACGGCAGGTCACCGCTGTAACGACCGACCGCGACGGTCCAT
>DATICC010000484.1:0-2488 GCA_035457045.1 Woeseiaceae bacterium
TTCGGCGAAGATCCGCCGCTCGCCCGGGAGGCACGGCAGCGCTACGGCTGGGTGCGCGAGGTCCTGGCCGAGGTACAGCAGACGGCACCGGCGATCGCGACCTGGAGTACGCGCATTGCTTCGTGGTTCAACCGGCCCGTACCGGGGACCATCGGATTGTTCGTGGTCATGGCGCTGGTCTTTCAGGCCGTGTTCGCCTGGGCAACGCCGCTCATGGATGCGATCGATCAGGGCAGCGCGGCGCTCGGATCGATGGCCGCAGCGAGTTTGCCGGCAGGCGCCGTGGCGAGTTTTGTGGCGGATGGCGTCATTGCCGGCGTCGGCAGCGTCATCGTGTTCCTGCCGCAGATCCTGATCCTGTTCCTGTTCATCATCGTGCTGGAGGACTCGGGCTACCTGGCGCGCGCAGCGTATCTCATGGACCGGGTCATGCGATCGGTCGGTTTGTCCGGGCAGTCGATCATCCCCATGATTTCGAGCTTCGCCTGCGCGGTGCCCGGCATCATGGCGACCCGGGTCATTCCGAACCGCCGGGATCGTATCGCGACCATACTTGCAGCGCCGTTCATGACCTGCTCGGCGAGGCTGCCGGTGTACGCGCTGCTGATCGCCGCCTTCGTGCCCGCGCAACGCCTCGGCTGGGTCAACCTGCAGGGTGTGGTGTTGTTCGGACTGTACGTGCTCGGCATCGTGGCCGGCTTGCTCACGGCATTGTTGCTGCGAAAAACCGCGTTACACGGCCCGAAACCGCCGTTCGCGCTCATGCTGCCGGAATTCCGCCGGCCGAATCCGCGCACGGTTGCCATGCAACTCTTCGGCAGGGCCATGATCTTCCTGCGACGCGCCGGCACCGTCATTTTCGCCGTGGCCGTGATCGTCTGGGCGCTTGCATACTTCCCCCGCTCCGAGAGCATCGAGGGCGAACTGCAATCCCGCCTCGCAGTGGCAGAGTCGAATCTCGACATTGCGGAACGGCAGGCGTCCGTCTCTGCATTGCGCAACCAGGCAGCCGCCGCACAGCTCGAACAAAGCTGGCTCGGGCGTGCGGGAAAGGCAGTCGAACCGCTGTTTGCGCCCTTGGGATGGGACTGGCGGATTTCCGCGGCGGTGATCGCGGGATTTCCGGCGCGGGAGGTCGTGGTCGCGGTGCTCGGCACGGTTTACGCCGTGGGCAGCGAAGCCGATGAATCGACGTTGGCCGGGCGGCTGAAGTCGGCGGCATGGCCTGACGGCACAGCCGTATTCACGCTGCCGATGGTGATCGGCCTGCTGATCTTTTACGCCTGCTGCCTGCAGTGCGCCGCGACGCTTGCCGTCATTCGGCGCGAAACCAACAGCTGGCGCTGGCCCGTGTTCGCCTGGTGCTACATGACGACGATTGGATACTGCGGCGCACTGATCGCTTACCAGCTCGGCACGGCCTGAGCGGCCGCAAGAAAAGCACTCAGTCTTCGTCGTCTTCCTCGAACGGCTGCAGGTTTTCTCCGCCGGCGCTCTTCATCAGGATCTCGACCTTCTGTTCGGCATCTTTCAGCGCCGACTGGCAGCCGCGGGTGAGTTTGATGCCCTGTTCAAATTTCTGCATCGCCTTGTCCAGCGGCAGGTCCCCGCCTTCGAGCTCTTCGACTATGGCCTCGAGCTCCGACAAGGACTTTTCGAGGTCGATGTTTTTCTTGCTGCTCATCGTCAGTGCGTCTCCACCGGCTCGCTTTCGCGGTTACGCTACCGCGCGCCGGATACAGCGTCAACGGAAGCGGTGAACCGATAGGACAAGCATACGCCGGTCGCCGTTTGCGGAGTCCGCCAGACACCCCGGTCCGGCTTGCGCCCGCGGGCGCACATCCTGATAGAATCCCCGCGAACTTTGAACATCCTGCTATCGCTTGGGGCAAAAGGGTAGATGGGCAAACGATACGATGCGGCGGACATCGAGGTCCTGAGCGGCCTCGAGCCCGTGCGCCGCAGGCCCGGCATGTACACCGACACGACGCGGCCGAATCACCTGGCGCACGAAGTCGTCGACAACAGCGTCGACGAAGCGCTTGCGGGCCATTGCCGGAAGATTGACGTAACGCTTTACAAGGATGGTTCGCTGGAAGTGGCCGATGACGGCCGCGGCATGCCGGTCGACATGCACCCGAAGGAAAAGATCCCCGGCGTCGAGCTTATTCTCACCCGGCTGCATGCCGGCGGAAAATTCAACAAGGAAAATTACCAGTATTCCGGCGGACTGCACGGTGTCGGCGTGTCGGTCGTCAACGCGTTGTCGAAGCACCTCGAAGTGTGGATACGGCGCGGCGGCAAGGAATACAACATGAGTTTTGCCGGCGGCAACAAGCGCAGCAAACTGGAAGAAGTCGGCAGCGTCGGCAAAGCGAATACCGGCACCACCATTCGGTTCTGGCCGGATCCGCAGTATTTCGACTCGCCCGCCATCTCCGTGCCGAAATTGAAACATGCATTGCGTGCCAAGGCAGTGCTGTGCCCG
>DATICC010000485.1:0-5220 GCA_035457045.1 Woeseiaceae bacterium
GACTTTCTGCTGCAAAGGTCTACTGCCGAAATTGCCGTCCACAAGGTGCGCGAGATCGAAAGGGACGGCATGGACTACGTGATCGACGGCGCGTTTCGCTGCCGCTACCTGGTGGGTGCGGGCGGAACCTCCTGCCCGGTCTACCGGACGTTTTTCCATGATCTCAACCCGCGCGCGCGGGAATTGCAGACAGCGACACTCGAACTCGAGTACCCCTGCGACTGGAAGGTGGCTGACTGTCACTTGTGGTTTTTCATTGACGGGTTGCCGGGCTATGCCTGGTATGTCCCCAAGCAGGACGGTTTCATCAACATCGGCATCGGTGGCATGGCGACACGGCTGAAAGCGGGCGAGCGGCAATTGGCCCAGTACTGGGACTTGTTCGTTCGACACTTGCAGGAGCGCAATTTCATTGACGACAGGCCGCTCGATCCGAAAGGTTACAGTTACTACGTCCGGGGAAATGTCGATGTGATCCGGATCGACAATGCCTGCATCATCGGCGATGCCGTCGGACTTGCGACGCGAGACATGTGCGAAGGAATCGGGCCGGCGATACAGAGCGGGATACGCGCCGCGAAAGCCATTGCCGGGGACAGCGAGTTTTCATTGCAGGACCTGAAGCCCTATAGCGGCAGCGGCGTGGTAAGCCGCTGGCTCGAGCGCGGCTTCATTGGTTCGCCGCAACAGTAATGAAAGCATTGCAGGGTATAGCGCCCGCCGCCCTGGTCGGTGTCATCCTGTCGGTAGCCATGCCCGCCGGGGCGGCGGAGCCGGTCGCGGATTCCGCGGACCGTTTCATGCAGCTGGCGCTGGATTGCGTCCACCGCGAATACCCGAACAAGATCTCGCACATTCTGGACAACGACGGTGACGTTGCGCCGCCGCGCCTTCTTTATCCGGTGTTCTACGGCTGTTATGACTGGCATTCCGCGGTGCACGGGCACTGGCTGTTGCTGCGGCTGTTGAGGTTGAACCCGGAATCGCGACTGGCCGCGCAGGCCCGGGCAGCTTTGAACCGGAGTCTTTCCGCCGAAGGTGTCGCGCAGGAAGTCGACTATCTGCGTAACGACAGGACTTTCGAAAGGCCTTACGGCACCGCATGGCTGTTGCAACTGACCGCCGAACTGCGCGAATGGCAGGACGATGATGCGCAACGCTGGTTGGAGACGCTGAAACCGCTGGAGACAGCGGCCGTGGACCAGTATCTCGCCTGGTTGCCGAAACTCGCTTACCCGATCCGGCTCGGCACGCACAACCAGACAGCGTTTGCATTCGCGCTGGTACTCGACTGGACGCGCGTCTCCGGTCATTCGGAATTGCAGAGCCTGCTTGAAGCCACGATCCGTGCCTTTTATCTTGCAGACAGGGCCTGCCCGCTGAGTTACGAACCCTCCGGTGAGGATTTTCTGTCACCGTGCCTGATGGAGGCGGATCTGATGCGCCGGGTCATGGCCGCTGATGCCTATGCAAAGTGGTTACACGATTTTCTTCCGGGTATCCCGACGGATGGGGGCGAGAACTGGTTGTCACCTGGAGTGGTGCTCGATCCGACGGATGGCAAACTGGTTCATCTCGATGGCGTCAACCTGTCACGCGCGTGGAACCTGCTGGCGATAGCCGCGGCATTGCCGCCGGCCGACAGACGACGTGCGTCGCTGCTGGCAGCAGCGACGGTGCACAGCGATGCAGGAATCGCCGCGGTCAGCGGCCAACACTACGAGGGCGGACATTGGCTGGCGAGCTTTGCCACTTACCTGACCAGCCGTCGCTGGGCCGCGGAATCCGCGCCGTGACTAACGCAACGCATTGATTCATAGCCCTTTCAGTGTCGCAATTTGCTGACATTACGCTGACGTTTCGATCCTGCTAGAAGTGCAGGGAGCATTCAATGTTGCTGCCGCGGCATAGCGCTGGCGGTGCCGCCGCTGACACGGAGCGAATCATGAAAATCCATACCCGGATCGCAGTTCTCCTGTTGTTATGTGCCGGCTTCGCCGAGCGCGCCTGGCCGGAGGTCGTCGTACCGATCGACTCCGTCGCGAGTTTCGTCAACGTGCGCCTGGCGCCGGATGCGGCATCCGAAATCGTCGGCCGCCTGCAACAGGGATCGCAACTGCGCTATGTGCGCACGGTGGACGGATGGTACGAGGTGGAGCTCGAGGGAGGCGGCACAGGCTTCGTCAGCGTCGAATGGGCGAAGCTGCTCCCGGACGGCGAGGACCATGTCGCCGGAGCAAGCGGCGTCGAAGCACAACCGCCCGCAGTATCGACGGATTCGGACGCTTCGAGGGAAGCGGTCGTGGAAGCAGAAACGGCCGCGGCACCAGCCGTTGAACCACCTAACCAACCTCGATTGGACAGCGCACTCGCTGCGCCGGGCGCAACCGCCGAGGAAGCTGCGCCCGGAGTTGACCCGGCCCTGGCAGAAGAGCCGGTTGCCGGCGCAGCGCCAGAAGCGCCGGTCGACGATTCTCCCGAGCCACCGGCGCCGCCACCCGAAGAATCGCCGCCGCTGCAACCTGCAATCATGAAAGGCGCGGTGGATTACCTCGCGAAATTCAGCACGCCGACGGGTATCGGGCTTTCACAGGTCTTCGACAACGGGCGCAACGTGGGGATCGGTACGAGCGACCCGCAACAGCGGCTCGAGGTCAACGGCAACATCCAGATTCACGAACGCAACAGCAGCGTGGCAGGGCTGATGATCACCCAGGCCTCCGGCGATACGGGCTACATCATGCACAATCGCGGCAATACCCTGACCATCGGTGCCGGCTCGGTCGACCGCTTGACCATTTCCGCCGACGGCAATGTCGGTTTCGGCGTCAACAGGCCGGTACACCCGATCGAAATGGCCAGCGGGGCACATGTGAGCGCGGGGGGCGTGTGGACCAACAGCTCATCGATCGACAAGAAGGAAAACGTCCGGGAACTGACGCCCGAGGAAGCGCTACGCGCGCTCGTCCAGCTCGAGCCGGTGCGGTTCAATTACAAGGCGGACCGCAGCGAGGAGTACCTGGGATTCATCGCAGAGGACGTGCCGGAGCTGGTGGCGACGGCTGACGGCAACGGGCTGAGCACCATGGATATCGTTGCGGTGCTGACCAGCGTCGTGCAGCAGCAACAGAAAAAGATCGCTGCGCTGGAGGCGCGGCTCGACCTGCAAATGTCACGGGATTGATCAAGCGGAAAAACGGTGACTGGACTTTTCCCGGTGCATCCGTTTTACTGTTTCGCCGGAGAGGCGTGACAGCGGAGAAAAATACAATGAGCATTGCAAAAGTCAGCGAGATCAGTGCGTCATCGAGCAAAAGTTTTGAAGACGCCGTTCGACAGGGAGTCAAGCGCTTTGCCAGCACAGTCGACAATGTCGAAGGCGCTTGGGTCAAGGAGCAGAAAGCCGTGGTCAAGGACGGCAAGATCAGCGAGTATCGCGTCACCATGAAAGTGACGTTTGTGCTCAACGAGAAAAAGCCCAAATCGAAAGCGAAGAACAAGTAACCCTGTAGCGGCGCGAACTACATTAGTCGCATTTTTATCGTGGACGGTCGAGCAGTGCCCGGTCCAGCGCTGCCCTGGCCAGCAGGCGCGTAGAATCGAGCGTGGGCAGAGGGGAGTTGGCGTCGTTCATGATCAGCGGTATCTCGGTGCAGCCGAGTATTGCCGCATCGCAGCCCCCGGCCTTCATTCTTGTGAACAGCTGCTGGAAATACGCAATGCCGGAAGGGCTGAAATCGCCGTAAACGAGCTCGTCCATGATGATGCGGCTGACTTCATCCCTTTCTGCATCATCGGGGCGCACACACTCGATGCCCCTGGCAGCGAGTTTTTCAGGGTAGACCTCGCTGTCCACGAGCCAGCGCGTGCCACTCAGGGCCAGTCGACGAAAACCGCGCCTGTCGGCCTCGGCGGCAACCACTTCGGCTATGTGCAGCCAGGGCAGGGGCGACCGCGGCAGAATCGCGGGCAAGGCCTGATGCAGGGTATTGTCCGGGCAAATCAGGAAATCGGCGCCAATGCGGGCGAGCTTCTCTGCGGACTCCAGCATCATCGTACCGACGGCACCCCAGTCGCCGCGGTAAATCTTCTCCATGTAGTCGCCGAGTGAGAGTGTGTGCACGGATACTTCAGGATGCCCATGTGCGCCGAGTAGCCGCCCGCCCTCGGTACAGATCGTTCGATAGCACAGTGCAGCGCCTTCGGCAGAACAGCCAACGATGCCGATGTGTCGCAACCTGGAGGGAGCTGCCCGCGAGCCTGTCATTGAGCGCATTCCTTTACGAGCAGATCGTCAATGGTCGCGACGAATGCCGGCGAGTAATTGGCTCGCCCGCGACACCAGAAATCGGCGACGCCGGGCCTGCTGAGCCGTATTCGCCATGCCTCACGCTGGCCGCTATATTCCTGGTCGTCATAAAGCCCGAGCCGGTACTGGTAGTGCGCGTCTTCCCAGTGGCGGAAATACGCCTGCAACAGGCGTTCCAGCCGGAAGCGGTCGTCGGCCGACAGCTCTTCGCCGGCATAGCTGCGGCGTACGACGCTGGCCAGCTCGGCATTTGACGCTTCGCCGAACAGCAAGCCAGCCGACTGTGCCGCCATGGTGCTGCGAGTCTGTGCCTTCATCAGAAGCTCGGTGCGGGAGACCTGCCAAGCGAGGAACAGAATCGAAAGGATGACGCCAATATTGGCGCCGGTCTGCACGTACTGATTGACCCTGTCGAATTTCATACGACTCCCTCCAATCTGAGCCGATGCTTCCGTCCGACATTAGCGGGCTTTCAGACCAAAGGAAATATCGTGGGCGACGAGGGCATGGCGAATCCCGTCCATGCCACGGGTCACGCAAGCATTGATACCGATGGCTTGCGCCGCCTCGATGTTCAGCGGGTTGTCATCGAGAAACAGGATATCTCCGGCGGCGCATTCATAATGCCGCATGATCTGCTCGAATGAAGCGCGGTCCGGTTTGAGCAGGCCCGTGCGAAAAGATAGAAATATCCCATCGAACAAAGGCTCCAGTATTCCCGCGATATCGTCGCGTCCCCAGTGGACGGCATTGGTATTCGACAGCAGGGCAATGTTGTAGCGGGCGGCAAGCTCTTCGAGCAACTCCGGCACGCCCGGATAGATGCTTTCCGGCCAGCGATCGAAGCGCTGCAGGAATTCGCGCCAGTCGTAGGGCAGCCGCAGCTCGCCCACGATGCGGCGGCCGAACTC
>DATICC010000486.1:0-4422 GCA_035457045.1 Woeseiaceae bacterium
AAGAGCAGCCGTGAGGCGGCAGAAGAGAGGGCACGAAGCGATCTCGGTCTCATCGGCAAATCAGAAACCTTCTACCAGGTCGTGCCCACGGCACAAGCGGTTGAGCAGTAGCACCCCCCCCGGGGATCGGAGCCTGCCTGATTGGCGGAGGGCCTGGGGCGGTCCCCTCATCCAGGTCCGGCTGCGCAGCAGTCCGGAAGATTTCCAGGTAACGGAAAGACTGGCCTTCGAGTTTACCGGCGACGGCGAGCACGACGTACTCTGGATCGAGAAATCCGGCGCAAACACGGTCTGGGTGGCGCGCAACCTGGCGAAGTACGCCGGTGTCGCGCTGCGTGATGTCGGCTATGCCGGCCTGAAAGACCGCAACGCCGTTACCCGCCAGTGGTATAGCGTCCGGCGTCCCACCGCCGCCGGCACCGACTGGCCGGCAATGCACGTTCCCGGCGTCAGATTGCTGGCAAGTTCGCGAAATCAGCGCAAGCTGCGACCGGGCGCCCATGCCGGCAACGCGTTTCGAATCGCGCTGCGTGGAGTGAGTGCAATCGATCCGCCTTTGCTGATCTTGCTCGAGCGCTGCCGCAACTGCGGCGTGCCGAATTATTTCGGCGAGCAGCGCTTCGGCCTGGACGGCAACAATATTGGCCTGGCGCGCGCATTTTTCGCCGGCAAGAAACTCAAGCGCGAGGACCGCAGCATGGCCATCTCGGCCGCGCGGTCCTTGCTGTTCAACCGCCTGCTCGAGTTCAGGGTGTCGGCCGGCACGTGGAACAGTTTGCAACCGGGCGACTTCGCGAACCTCGATGGCAGCGGCAGCCTTTTCGCAGTCGACGAGCTGGACCAAACCCTGCTCGAGCGTTGCCGGTCCCTCGATATTCACCCTACCGCGCTGTTGTGGGGGCGAGCTGTCAAAGGGAGCACGGATACGCGCCCGGCATGTGAAGACCGTGTAGCAGAGGAGTATCCCGACCTGGCTGCCGGGCTCGAAATGCACGCCGAGCAGTCCCGCCGCGCGTTGCGCCTGGCAGTGCGCGAGTTCAGCTGGTCACTCGAAAATGACGTGTTGTGGCTGGAATTCTTCCTGGCACGCGGCGGGTTTGCAACAGCCGTGCTGCGCGAAATCGCAACCTACTAAACGAAAAAGGGGTCGAACCGGATTATTGAAAGCTTTGATATACGCTGCTTCGGCCGCAATGCGGGAAGATCAAATAATCCGGTTCGACCCCTTTTTCGGAACCCGTGTGTCCAGCAATACGTAGACGGCCCCGGTGCCACCGTCAACCTGGCGCGCCGACACGAAGGCGAGCACCTGCTCCCAGTTACGCAATGCTGCATCGACCTTGCGCTTCAGGACCGGGCCGCGCGTCCCGGAACCGAGGCCCTTTCCGTGTACGATGCGCACGCAGCCGCAGCCTCGCTGGCAGCATTCATTGACAAAATGCCGCAACGCGATGCCCGCATCGGCCGCCGTCATGCCGTGCAAGTCCAGCTCGGCCTGTACGCTGAATCCCCCCCGGGCAAGCTTGCGAAAGGTCCGGCGGCTGACCACCGGGCGCTGAAACCGCAAGCCCTCGCCGCTCCCTGTGTCCGCGTCCGGGCCCACATCGGTCAGGCTCTCCCGCAATACCTCGCGCTCATCCAGACGGCGCGACCGTGCGCGGACGGTGCTGCGGCGCGGCGTCGCTGCGCGTGGTTCCTGACGTAACGGCCGGGCGTCTGCCATCAGCCGCCGGAAGAATACGGAATCGTCGTTGTCGTCGCCGGCAGTCTTTGCTTTGCTGCCACGCTTTTTCGCCATGGGGATTTGTTGCTATGGTGGACGCAGGACATTGAGTATAGTGAGCGCGGCCCGCAGGGCCAATTCCAACTACGCAGGGCTGGCGCAAGCGCCCGCATTCCCCGATCAAAGAACGCATGCAGTGAAGATTCTGGTTAGCAACGACGACGGATACCTTGCCAGGGGTATCAATGTCCTTGCCGAGGCACTTTCCGCTATCGCCGAAATCGTGGTGGTCGCTCCCGACAGGAATCACAGCGGTGCAAGCAACTCGCTGACCTTGCATTCGCCGCTGCGCATACACCGGGTCACGGAGAATCGATTCTTTGTGAACGGTACGCCGTCGGACTGCGTGCATCTCGCCCTGTCCGGTTATCTCGATTTCGAACCGGACATCGTCGTATCCGGTATCAATCACGGCGCCAACCTTGGCGACGATGTGATTTATTCGGGTACTGTTGCAGCGGCAATGGAAGGACGCTTTCTAGGTTTGCCAGCCATTGCGGTGTCGCTGGTGGGCAACCGGGCCACGCACTTCGATACAGCGGCGCGCATCGCATGCGACCTCGTTCGCCGGCTGGAGACGAACAAACTGCCGGGTGAAATCATGCTGAACGTCAATGTGCCGGACCGGCCGTACGAGGAACTGACCGGCATATTGGCCACGCGCCTGGGGTTCCGGCACAAGTCGGAACCGCTCATCAAGACCAAGGATCCGCAGGGCAAGACCATCTACTGGATAGGCCCGGCAGGACCCGGCCAGGATGCCGGTCCCGGCACGGACTTTGCGGCGCTCGAGGCCGGTGCGGTTGCGATTACACCGCTCAAGGTAGACCTGACCCGGCACGAGGCGATCACGGGACTTGCCGGCTGGCTCAAGGCATGATGCGAAACGAGCGCGGCATCCAGGGCATAGGCATGACCTCAGCACGCACCCGTGACCGGCTGGTGCAGAGACTGCGCGAGCAGGGCATACGATCAACCGCGGTTCTCGAGCAGATTCGCAACGTGCCCCGCCACCTGTTTGTCGACGAGGCGCTGGCCAGCCGTGCTTACGAGGACACGGCGCTGCCGATCGGACTGGGTCAGACCATCAGCCAGCCCTATATCGTGGCGCGCATGACCGAGGCACTGCTGGAGGGGTTTTCCGGTACGCGTGTGCTGGAGATCGGAACGGGCTGCGGTTACCAGACGGCCGTGCTGGCGCCGCTGGTGCGCGAGGTTTACTCGGTCGAGCGTATCCCGGAACTGCTCAAGAAGACGCGGCAGAGGCTGAGGGACCTGGACATCTACAATGTACGCCTGCGCCAGGGAGACGGCTGGGAAGGCTGGCGCAAGTATGCGCCGTACGACGGCATCATCGTCACAGCCGCGGCGAGTGAAATTCCCGCGAGCCTGCTCGATCAGCTGGCACCGGGCGGCCGGCTGATCATGCCGGTCGGGCCGAGTGGCCGGCAGGAATTGATCCGGGTCGCTGAACTCGATGGCGTACTGCAAAGGGAATCGCTGGGTGCGGTAAGCTTCGTGCCATTGGTAAAGGGAAGTTAGTCATATAAAACAATGATATATTGGATATTCTTCGACTCCGCGCACGATGACCGGACAGCAGGGGTGCGCCGACATGCGCTTGTTTGAACCGTTGTACAAGCGCGTACTGAAATGGTCGGCGCACCCGCACGCAGAGCGATATCTCGCGGCCCTGAGTTTTGCCGAGTCCTCTTTTTTTCCGATACCCCCGGACGTCATGCTCGCCCCCATGTGCCTCGCCGAGCGCAGCAAGGCCTGGCGCTTCGCGACCACAACCACCGTGACGTCCGTACTCGGCGGCATGGCCGGATACGCCATCGGCTATTTCCTGATCGAGGCCGTAGAACCGTGGCTGCACTCGAGCGGTTCCTACGATACTTACGTTCGGGTACAGGAATGGTTTGCGGTGTGGGGTGTCTGGGCAGTGTTTGTCGCGGGCTTCTCGCCGATTCCGTACAAGATCTTCACCATCGCGGCCGGTGCGACGGTTCTGACCTTTCCGGGCTTCGTGATTGCGTCGGCCATAGGCAGGGGCGCGCGCTTTTTCCTCGTGGCCGGGCTGATCGTGGCAGGCGGCGAGCGCATGGCGGACGGTTTGCAGCACCATGTCGAGCGCATCGGATGGGCCGTGGTCGCGCTCGCAATCCTGCTCGGTGCCTATTTCATGTTGCGCCAATGAATGGTGGCCGACTACGCGCTTCGTTCCTGATACTGGCCGCGACCGGCTTGCTGCTCGGCGGCTGCGGGCCGAAAACGCGCTGGGACCATACACCGAGGGACGAGCACGTCGTGCGCAGCGGCGAGACCTTGTATGCAATCGCCTGGCGATACGGCAAGGATCCCGGCCTGCTGGCTCGCTGGAACGGCATCGAGGATCCGTCGCGCATCTACCCGGGGCAGGTGATCCGGCTGACTGCACCTCCGGGTATGTCGGGCGCGTCGGCCGCGCCGGCAGCTTCGTCGTCGAGGACTCCGTCACAGACCGACACGCGCCGCGAATTACCACCCATCCCCACGCAGCCACCGTCAAACTGGGCCTGGCCGGTCACTGGCCAGGTCGTTGTCGAATTCGGCGATCGACCCGGCACCGGCACCGGGCTGCTGATCGGCGGGCGCCT
>DATICC010000487.1:0-4302 GCA_035457045.1 Woeseiaceae bacterium
TGGCGGCATGGCCGGATGGGAGCTGTTACTGACCGAGGCGCGAATTGCGACCATGCGCGCCGGCGCCGGTCCTTACGGCATCGTCGAAAAAGGCGCGCTGGCAATCGCCGGCGGCCGGATCGCCTGGCTCGGGCCGCAGAAAGACCTGCCGAAAGTCGCCGCGAAGGAAACCCGCCCGGTGCACGGCCAGTGGCTGACGCCGGCACTCATCGACTGCCACACCCACCTCGCCTTTGCCGGCAACCGCGCCGCGGAGTTCGCGAAGCGCCTGGCCGGCGCGTCCTATAAAGAAATTGCGCGCGAGGGCGGCGGCATCTTGTCGACGGTGCGCGCGACGCGCGAGGCCACGGACGATGCATTGCTCGAACAAACTCAGCGCCGGCTTCTCGCGCTGAAGGCCGAGGGTGTGGCGACGGTGGAGATCAAGTCCGGCTACGGGCTGGATACTGAAAACGAATTGCGCTTGTTGCGGGTGGCACGCGCTGCGGGCGATGTCGCCGGCGTAAACGTCAGCACCACGTTCCTCGGCGCGCACACGGTGCCGGCCGAGTACCGCGGCAGGACCGACGCGTACCTCGATGTCGTCTGCAAGGAGATGCTGCCGGCCGTCGCTGCGAGCAAGCTTGCCGATGCCGTTGATGCGTATTGCGAGAACATCGCATTCTCGCCCGCGCAGGTGCGCCGCGTTTTCGAAACGGCGCGCTCGCTCGGCCTGACGGTCAAATTGCACGCGGACCAGTTGAGTGACGGCGGCGGCGCAGAACTCGCGGCATCGTTCTCCGCTTTGTCGGCTGATCACCTCGAATACACTTCGAGTGATGGCGTTAAAGCATTGGCCAAGGCAGGCACGGTTGCGGTGCTGCTCCCCGGGGCATTCCTGACTCTGCGCGAAACACAGCTGCCGCCTTTGCAAAGCCTGCGAGAGCACGGTGTTGCCATTGCCATCGCAACGGATTGCAATCCGGGCACCTCGCCGGTCTGCTCGCTGCTGTCGACGATGAGCCTCGCAACCAGCCTGTTCCGCCTGACGCCCGAAGAATGCCTTGCCGGAGTAACGCGAAACGCGGCGCAGGCACTCGGCTTGTCCACTGACCGCGGCACGCTCGAGCCCGGCAAGCGTGCGGACATTGCCATCTGGGACATCGATCATCCGCAGGAGCTTTCCTACTGGATCGGCTTGAATCGCTTGTCGCAATTACTGATCAATGGCGGCTGAGTCCGGCGGTGTGCAGTCCGTCGGACCGCGCTAGCGCACTGGACTCGCCAACCTCCCGACACTATCCTGCTGCACCCTCCTCCTGGCTGACGCACGGACTTCGCTTTGAACACCGGCCTCGCGGCGCGGCGCCGCTTCGTACTGGTCCTCGGCATGCTGACCGGGCTTGCGGCCCTGTCCGTGGACATGAGCCTGCCCGCCATCCCGCAGATGGTGGAAGCGCTCGGTACGAGCATGTCGCTCGGCCAGCTGATCGTCGGCTGTTTCATGGCCGGACTGGCATTGGGACAGGTGCCGGCGGGACTCCTCTCGGATCGCCTCGGCCGCATGCCGGTGCTCTATGGCGGGGTCGGCATATTCACCTTTGCCGCGCTGCTTTGTTCGATCAGCACCAGCATCGAATTGATGCTGGCCGGCCGCGTGCTGCAGGGCCTCGGGGCGTCGGTCGGTGTGGTCGTGGCGCGTGCAATCGTTCGCGACATCGCAAGCGGAAAGGAAGCGGCCCGGCTCATGTCCGCGCTGGTCATGATATTCACGGCCGCACCAATGCTCGCGCCGATCATCGGCAGTTTCCTGGTCAACACCTGGAACTGGCGCTCGCCGTTTTTCGCCATTGTGATTTTCGGTTTCCTGATGCTCTACAGCCTGCACACTATCCTGCGCGAAACTCACGTCCCCATCCGGGAACACCACATCCTGCGGCAGTTGTGGATGAGCCTCCGGGAATTTTTCTCGCACCGGCAGAGCGTGCTCGGGCTCTTGCTGACCTTGCTTCCGGCGGCGGGATTCATGTCGCTGATCACGGGATCGTCCGCACTGGTCATCGAGATCTACGCTTACCCGGTACAGGCTTTCGGTTTCATTTTTGCGCTGGCCGGGTTGTCAATACTCGGCGGTTCGACGTTGAATCGTCGCCTGCTGTTGCGCTTGAGCAGCGTTCAGGCCATCGGCATCGGCGCCACGTTGATGGGCATCGCCTCCGTTCAGCTCTTGCTGATTGCCTGGCTGAACGATGCGCCCTTTGCCTGGCTGTGGGGTAACGTCTGCCTGTTCATGTTCGGCACCGGACTGCTGCTGCCGAATGCCACCGCGCTGGCGCTCGACCCGGTGCCGCGGATTGCGGGAGTCGCCGCATCGATCATCGGTACCGTGCAGAACGCCGCGGGTGCAAGCGGCGCCATCGTCAGCGGCATGCTCTACGACGGGTCGATCCGCAACCTGACCTTCTTCATGGGATTTTTTGGCGTCGCTACCGGAACCGCGTTCCTGCTGCGGCGGTTTATCGCCGGGCCCTGATCAGGGCAACTCGGCCAACACATTCTCGAGCGGCTGGCGGGTCTGGGTCGGCAGGACCTTCGGGTAGCCGTACCAGATGAGCGCGACGATGAAGCTTTGCTCCGGGTCGGAGCCCAGCACTTCGTGGAAGCGCGGGTCCCGCGTGATCTCGCCGGTGGTCCACTTGGTCGCGACGCCGGCCTCCGACAGGTACAGCATCAGGTTCTGGATCGCACAGCAGCAGGCGGCGTAGTCCTCGCGCTGCAGGATCTCGTCCTCCGATTTCCTGCAGGTCACGACCAGCCAGCCGGGTATGGCGCGCGCGGCTTCCGCTTTGAAATCGCCGTACGCAGCGTCCTTCTTGCGCGTTGCGTTGGCGCGGATGAGTTCGATGCCCGCTTCCATCGCCTGCTTGCCGAGCACATAGAAGCGCCAGGGTTCGGTCAAGTGATGGTTCGGTGCCCAGCGCGCGAGCTCGATGGCGTCACGAACGAGTTGCGGATCGACGTGCCGCTCGAGGAACTGGGTGGTCGAGCGGCGGCCGCGGATGCGCTCGGCGAGCTGCTTGAGCCCGTCGCGGCCCTCCGACACCGGCTTCATCAGGCGTGCTCGATGATCATCGCGATGCCCTGGCCGACGCCGATGCACATCGTGCACAACGCGTACTTGCCGCCGCGGCGCTTGAGTTCCAGCGCAGCCGTCGTTACCAGCCGCGCGCCCGACATGCCGAGCGGATGGCCTAGCGCAATGGCGCCGCCGTTCGGGTTCACGTGTTCGGCGTTGTCGGCGACTGCCAGTTGCCGTAGTACGGCCAGGCCCTGCGCGGCGAAAGCTTCGTTCAGTTCGATCACGTCCATCTGCTCGATCGTGAGGCCGGCCAGCACAAGGACCTTTCTCGTTGCCGGCACCGGGCCGATGCCCATGACCCGCGGTTCGACGCCGGCGGATGCCCAGGCAACGATTCGTGCGATAGGCTGCAATGCGTGCCGCCGGATGCCGTCGTAGGAAGCTATCAGCAAGGCACAGGCGCCGTCGTTGATACCGGAGGCATTGCCGGCGGTTACGGTGCCGTCGGCGCGAACGATCGGCTTCAGCTTCGCCAGGTCCTCGATGCGCGTGTCGGCCCGCGGGTGTTCGTCAAGCTCGACGATCACGGGCGCACCGCGTTTTTGCTCGATGGACACCGGCACGATTTCATTGGTGAATCGTCCGGCCGAAATCGCAGCTGCCGTTTTCTGCTGGCTGCGCAGCGCGAAACGATCCTGGTCGTCGCGGCTGACCTTGTACTCGACGGCAACATTCTCGGCGGTCTCGGCCATTGAATCGATACCGTACTGCTGCTCCAGTTTCCTGTTGACGAATCGCCAGCCGAGCGTGGTGTCGTAGATCTCGGCGTTGCGGTCGAAGGCAGCGGTGGATTTGGCCAGCACGAAAGGCGCGCGCGACATGGACTCGACGCCGCCGGCGATGATCACGTCGGCGGCGCCGGCATTGATGGCATGTGCCGCATTGCCGACGGCATTCATGCCGGAACCGCAGAGGCGATTCACGGTAGCACCAGGAACGCTTGCCGGCACGCCGGCCAGCAGCAGGCACATGCGGGCGACGTTGCGATTGTCCTCGCCGGCCTGGTTCGCGCAGCCGTAGATGACGTCGTCGATGCGCGCGGGATCGAGCGCGGCATTGCGTTTCAGCAGCGCGGCAATTGGTATCGCACCGAGGTCGTCGGTGCGCACGCCGGAGAGCGCCCCGCCGTAGCGGCCGATGGGCGTTCGTACCGCATCGCAGATCCAGGCTAGCGTCATCGGGTG